>CAKVCS010000027.1 GCA_934725785.1 uncultured Bacteroidales bacterium
TCCGCCGGGCGCGGCCTTATATTAAGCCTTCCGAGAAGGCCACGCCCCCTTACCCTCGGATTATGCCTCGCTGCGATGCCTTGACGAAGTCCACAATCTCGCGAACGACGTCGGTCTGCTCAAGCTCGGCCTGTATGCTCTCCAAGGCCTGCGTGGTGTTCATCTTACACATGTATATCCGCCTGTAGACCTCCTGCGCCTCGGCTATCTGCCCCGCGGTGTACCCGTGACGCTTGAGGCCGACAATGTTGAGGCCCTCGAAAGACGCGGGCTCGCGGCCTATCATCGCGAAAGGCGGCACATCCTTGCCGAAGCGCGTCCCGCCCTGCACCATGACGTATCGGCCGATGCGCGTGAACTGGTGGCAGAGGGAGCCGCCGCCTACGACGGCGAAATCCGAGCACTCGACCTCGCCTGCGAACTGGCACGCGTTGGATATGATTATATTGTTGCCGAAGACGCAGTCGTGGCCAATGTGGCAGTATGCCATAATGAGATTGTTGTTGCCGACGACGGTCTTGTTTCTCGACGCCGTTCCGCGGTTAATCGTCGCGCACTCGCGGATTGAGTTGTTGTCTCCAATCTCGCACGTGGTCTCCTCGCCCTTGAACTTGAGGTCTTGGGGTATTCCACCGACCACGGCGTTCTGCGCCACACGGTTGTTCTTGCCCATGCGCGTGCCCCAGCAAATGGTGGCACCGTTAAGGATCTTGCAGCCGTCGCCAATGACGACGTTATCCTCAATGGTGGCGAACGGCCCAATCTCGACGTTGTGCCCTATCTGCGCGCCCGGGTCGACACTGGCGAGGGGGCTTATCTTGCAATCACTTGGAAAGCTCATAAAAAGGATGTGTCTGGATAATATTGTTTTATCTTAGTGTGATGCTACGCGACCATCGTGCGCTTGGGCTCGTCCCCGCCTACTTGACAGGGAACTCAGCCATGAGCTGACGGGCAAACGCCGTGTTGGACCCATGGCCGGAACGCGTGGCGATGATGCGCCCCTTGATTGGGTAGCCGACGAGGGCGAGGTCGCCGACGAGGTCGAGCAGCTTGTGGCGCGCGGGCTCGTTGGCATATTTGAGGTCGCGGTCGTTGAGGACTCCACTGGGGTGGATGGTGACGTCGTCCCGCCCGAGTTTTTTCGCAAGCTCGGCCTTCTGCTCAGGTGTCATTTTGCCCTCTACGAAGACGATGGCGTTGTCGAGGTCGCCACCTTTGATAAGCCCCATGTTGAGGAGGGGGGCTATCTCGTGGAGGAACACGAACGTGCGGCAGTCATATATGTCTTTGTACTCGCTTTTGAGATCCTCAATCTGCGCCCACTGGTTGGCGAGGGCCTTGGTGCCATCGAAGGCTATGCAGACGGTAGCGGCGAAGTGGTCGTCGGGCAAGGCGATAATGCGCAGGCCTTTCTCTTTCTCCTCGTAGACGGCCTTGTGGGTCACCTCGAGATACTTGCGCGGGGCGTCCTGCTCCTTGACCCCGAGACGGATTATGGCATCGGTGAAAGGCTTAGCGCTGCCGTCGAGTATTGGGACCTCAGGGCCGTCGAGCTCAATGAGGCAGTTGTCTACGCCAGCCGCCCTCAGCGCGCTCATCAGGTGCTCTATGGTTGAGATGGTCTCTTTGTTGTCCCCCGTCAGGACGGTCCCCCTCTGCGTGAACGATACGCGCGTGGCTACGGCTTTGATTTCGGGTCGCCCGGGGATGTCGGTGCGCACGAACCGGAATCCGAAGTCGGCCGGCGCGGGGTTTATTGACAGGTGGACGTAAGCGCCGGTGTGGAGGCCCTTGCCCTCGAAAGATGCGCTTCCTGCCAGGGTTGTCTGATTCATATAAAGCGTTTGGTGGGGAGGTAATGATATTGTTGGCGTCGAGTCTCGCGAGGAGTCTGCCTATTTCTTCTCATTCTGCCTGACGAGGTCGTCAATCTGCCGTTTGAGCTCGGGCAGGTGCTTGAAGACGACAAATGATCGCGTGAAAGCCATATAGTCGAACGCCGGCGAGCCGAACAGGGTCTGGCCCGGCTTCTTGACCGAGCCTTGAATGCCGCTTTGCGCGGCTATGGTAGTCTTGTCGGCTATCTCGATGTGACCGGCCACTCCGACCTGCCCGCCAAGGACGCAGTGTGCCCCGACCTTTGTGGAGCCTGCGACGCCGGACTGTGAGGCGATGACAGTGTCGTGACCTATGACGACGTTGTGAGCGACCATGATGAGGTCGTCGAGCTTCACACCGTGCTCAATCTTGGTGCAGCCCATGGTGGAGCGGTCGATGCATGTGTTTGCGCCGATCTCGACGTCGTCCTCGATGACGACGATGCCCACCTGCTCTATCTTGTGGTAGACGCCATCCTTGTCCGGGGCGAAGCCGAAGCCGTCGGCCCCGATGACCACGCCAGCATGGAGAACGCAGCGCGCCCCGATCTTGCAGCCCTTGTATATCTTGACACCCGGGTAGATTATAGTCCCCTCGCCTATTGAGACGCCGTCTCCCACGTAGGCCTGAGGGTATATCTTGACTCCGTCGGCGACGTTGGCCTTGTCGCCAATGTACGCGAACGCGCCCACATAGACGTCCTTGCCCACAGTCGCGTCCTGGCTTATGAAACTCGGCTGCTCGATGCCGACTTTCTGAGGCTGCAGCTGCTGGTAGAGCGCGAGGAGCTTGGCGAGGCTCTCATAGGCGTTGGCCACCTTGATCATTGTAGCCTCGACCTTTTGCGACGGCACGAAGTCGGAGTTCACAATGATGACCGAGGCCTTTGTCGTGTAGACGTAGTGCTCATACTTCGCGTTGGCGAAGAACGTGAGCGTGCGCGGGCGGCCGTCCTCAATCTTCGAAACGTCATTGACCGTGGTGTTCGGGTCTCCTACCACCACACCGCCGAGCATGTCGGCTATCTGTTGCGCTGTGAACTCCATATATGTGCTATTTTCCGCCCCCCTTCTGTTTCCGTTTGCAATGGGAGCCTCCAAAGTTAAGCAATTATTCCTGATATTTAAAAGGCGAGACTGCCGCACCTTATTGTTCCCAGCGCGGGTGGCAGAGGTAATACCGACGGTCGGCGTTGCCGAGCGTCTCGAGCCTCATCATATCGCTGGCCTCGGAGACGTCCTTCACGCTGCCGTCTCGGAGGATTATATTGATCCGGTCCACACCTATATTGTATGTCTTGCTGCTGACCTGCCCCGTCCGCACCAGATATTGCGCGCCGGCGGCTGAGACCCCGAGCCTCTTGACCGCCATGTCCATCTCCGCATGCACGCGCTCTTCGGGGAAGGCCTCCCGGCTCATCTCGACATGGAAGAGCCTGCGCTCCACCAGGCAGCGGGCAAGGTAGGCCAACAGGCGGTCAGACGATCTCGCCCAGCTCTTGAGAGCCACGTTGACGTCGTCGTCATCGATGTCGCAGAATAGCGGCAAGACGTCAGGGTCTGAGCGCAGCCTGACGGCGTCGACATCGTTGGAGAGGAAAAACATCAGCGGCTCCGAGGCCTCGACTCTGCCGCCCGAACGAATGACGCGCCTCGCCCTGCTCACGGCCATACGGAGCATCTCCTCGGCGGCGACGACCGTCTTGTGCAGATAGACCTGCCAATACATCAGCCTGCGCGCCACGAGGAAATCCTCTATCGTGTATATGCCTTTGGCCTCGATGCCGAGATGCCCGTCTTGCGTGACGTCGAGCATCTTGATAATCCTGTCGGCCCCGACGGCGCCCTCGACCACCCCGCTGAAGAAACTGTCCCTCTTGAGATAGTCGAGACGGTCGGTATCCAACTGGCTGGAAATTAATTCATGGAGAAAGGGGCGGCACTTGCCGGCGAAGACATTGATGCAGAGTCCGAGCTCGCCTCCCATCTCGCCATTGAGCCGCTCCATGATCAAGTCGGACACGACCTCGTGGTCGGCGTTGACAATGAGATGCTCGAGGGCGTGTGAGAAGGGGCCGTGGCCCACATCGTGGAGCAGTATGGCGGCAAGCGCCGCCCTCTGCTCGCCTTGCAAGACGAGCACCCCCTTGGAGCACAGAGTGTCGAGCGCGAGCTGCATGAGGTGCATGGCTCCCGTGGCGTGCTGGAAGCGCGTATGCTGCGCCCCCGGGTATACGAGCGACGTCATGCCGAGCTGGCGTATGCGCCTGAGCCGCTGAACCCACGGGTGGGAGAGGAGCCTCAGCAGCAGGTCGTCGTCTATCGTGATGAAACCGTGGACGGGGTCGTTGATGATCTTCTGCTTCATAGACGCGCCTCTATTCAATACCGCCGTCCTCGCATGCGCTCCTGACGCGATCAGCCAGTACGAGCCTGCTCGCGTCGGTGATGCCGTGCGCCTCGAGCATCTCCCTGTCGTCTTCCAAGACGGCCACGGCCGACTTGCAGCCCTCCTTGCGCGCCAGCTTGACAAGGATGTCATTGGCCTCGGTGAACTTCAGCCTGATGGTGGCGAGGAGGGCCTTGAGGCGGAGCGCGGCGGCTGAGTCATCATCGCCAAGCAGCGCCCCCATCCGCTCCTCGGCATCCGCGTCGCGGCCGAGCTGCATAAGGCATCGGACAATGCCCAGCGCCGAGTCGGCATCCGATGGCGCCTTGTCCGCCCTCTCAGTCCAGCATTTTAGCGCCGAGTCGTATTTGCGCATCGAAGTGTAGCACAAGGCCGCGATGGCGAGCATCTTTGCATCGGCCGTCCCGGCCTCACGCGCTCGCTCGACCGTATATGCGGCCGCGGAGAGCTTGCCGAGCCCGACATAGCACTCTGCCAGGATCCTCTTGGTCCAGGCGTCGGAGTCGTCTATTATTTCTGCACGCCTGAGCTGCTCGGCGCCATCTTCGGTCCGCCCCACCTTGATGAGGGAGAAAGCGTATTTTCTCAATGAGTTGACATCTACCGTGCCATCGGCCTCGTTCCTCTCGCAGAGGGTTGCGAAGACTTTAACGGCCTCGTCCCAGCACTCGTACTTGACGAGTGAGGACCCGAGATAGTCGAGCTTGGCCGCATCGGTGAACAGGTGAGACGCCAGCCCGCCATCCAACGCGCCGCAAAGGCTGCTGAAGGCCGGGGTGTAGCCAAAGTCGTCGGGGCGGAGCATCCAAGCCCTGTAGAGGTCTTTTACGAACCCGTCGGCGCTGACGAGGGCGGAAGCGCACCCCTCGCTGACGCGCTTGCCCACGAAGTTGCTCATATTGTCGGACTCATCCGCGGAACTCGCGGCGTCGCACAGCTTATTGAACGTGGCCTCGTCCACTCCTCCGAAGCCAAGCATGATAGCGTATTTGTCCGAGTCTGGCAGGGAGTCCATCCCCTCAACGGCCCGGATGACCTTGTCAGGGTCGGCAAAGTGCTCGACAGCCTTTACTATGTCAGGATTGGCGGGGTCGAACGGTCGCAGCCAATGCATGAACTCACCTCGGAAGAAGGGGAAAATCCTCATTCCTTTTGTCGAGGTGTAGCCTATGTCGACACCGATTTTCTTCCAATGCTCGATTTTTGCCATCTTGTCGATGAAGCCCTTCCTTTTGAAGCCGAAGATCTCGTCGGCCTCCTCCTCGGAGATGGTGATAGACGAGTCGGTCTTGTTGACCTTGTTCACGAGGTCGCTTACCATGGCGTTGACCTCAGCGGCCATGTCCTCGTTGAAGAATCGCTCCACGGTGGGCAGGATTCGCGGCTTGGCAAAGAAGATGAAGATTGAGCGCAGGATGTCGGCGACCTCAGCGTCATTATCCACGAGATCGTCAAGCGACTCGAGCAGGACCCTGTCGGTCATCCACCTCTCGGGCCACGATATCATATCGGCCACAATGGCAACCGCTATGCGCCCTACGACCTTGGGCTCAAGCTCGCCGACGCGCAACGCCGAAATGAGCGAGAGCACCGTTGGGCGGCCATGCCTCGTCATAAGATTATGGCACAACGCGTCCACAGCGAACTCCCTGTCGATGACTGGCAGCCGGGTGTCGCCTATCAGATTAGAGACCAGCTCCTTGGCCTCATGCTCGGCTATCTTCTGCGTGTCGAGGACATTGCACAGCGACTCTATGGAGCCGAGCCCGTCGGAGCCGAGAGTCGCGAGCTGCCTGTACTCCGAAATGAGCGAGGAGATGTCCGCCACTCTGGTGCAGGCGTCAGCGAGAGCCCTGACCCGCTTAGGCGTATTGGGATCCAAGGCGGCGAAGACGAGGCTGAGATTGTCGGCAAGGTCGTGCAGGTTCTCCCTCATGTGAGCGAACAAGGAGTCGAGCTCAGGGGGCTGGCATCCGTCCACCATGCTGGCGGTCATTATTTTACACTCGCTGCGCATGAACTGCACATTGGTGATTATGGGTGTGGTGTCCACCTTGATTGGTGCGGACTTGAGCATGTTGATGGCCTCGTCGTAGGCCTCGATCATGGATCCCTTTAGAATGGCTTGGCGCATCTTGGCCTCAGGAGCCCACGGTTTAGTGTTATCCATAGGGTGTGTTTTTTTTCGTTATCAACCTTACTTCTTACGCCCGAAATCGGCAGGTATCTCGCCCCAGACGTCGGTCGGCCACTTGACAATCGGATTAGCGGCCCCGTTGACACGCAGCCACTCCTCGGCGCGCCTGACGACATCGAGCAGCTCGGCCGTTCGGGGCGTCTGGATGAGCTTAGTCCGGCATTTGCCCTGACGGACCCAGCCTATGGCTATCATGGAGTCGGAGTATATGGTCACGTCGGGGTGGCCGGCGGACTTCAGCCTCGCCAACCCCTCCACAATGGCCAGGAACTCGCCTATGTTGTTGGTGCCGACCTCGTACTTGTGGTGGAAGAACACCTTATTGTCCCAAAGGGAGACTCCCCCATACTCCATCACCCCCGGGTTTCCGGCGCAGGCCGCATCGACGGCTATGGCCAACTCGAGAGGCTTGTCAGTGTCCGGCCTGGGCTCCGCCCTCCGGTGGGTGATAAAGGCGGGCAGTGGCGTAGGCTCGGTGGCGTAGGCGGCCTCGGCCTCCTCGCGCGTCTTGAAACCTTTGTAGCGGGCTCCGTCGAAGCCATCAATCTGCGCCTTGGCCGAAGCCCAGTCCGCATAAATGCCGGGCGTGCGCCCTTTCCAGACCACGTAATGCTTGCCTGCCATCAAATTGCGATATGACGTTATTTCTTACAAAGATAGCTCGAAAAGGCGGGCCGTCCCACCTCTCCGAGCCATATTTCTCTGTCGGCGCCCGCAGGCGCTGGCATAAACGCCAAGCCGTCAGAACTTCTCGATTATGATGGCGAGGTTGCTCGTGAACATCTTGATAGCCATGGCAAGGAGTATGACGCTGAAGAACTTCTTCATTATGTATATGCCATTGCGGCCTATGAGGTCGTGAATGAAAGACGCGCACTTGAGGACGACAAATATGAACACGACGTTCAGCACGAGCGCGATGACGACATTGACAAACGAATACTCGGCCTGAAGAGAAAGGATGGTAGAGAAGGAGCCTGGGCCGGCCAGCAGCGGGAACGCCAGCGGCACGATTGAGGCCGCCTTGGGACCGTCCTGCTTAAAGAAATCGGCGCCGAGGAGCATCTCAAGGCCTATGATGAAGAGCACGATGGCCCCCGCAAGGGCGAAAGAGTTGATGTCGACCCCATAGAGGGTAAGTACGGCCGGGCCGCCAAACATAAACACCAGCATGAACGCCAGCACCACCACCGATATCTGCAACGCGTCGACCTTGACACCGCGCTCCTTCATTGACAGCACAATGGGCAGAGAGCCGAGGATATCCATGACGGCCATAAGCACGAATGTGGCGGACAGCGTCTCGCGAAAATTGAACTCCATAATTGTCGTCTTTGTTGATAGTTGTTATTTGCTGATACAAATATAAGTCGTTTTGTTATATGTTATAACATACAAGCATATAAAATAAGAAAGCACCCCGCCGGAGCGGGGTGCTTTGTGCATAAGGCTCACGCCGACATCAGAGTACGCCTACCCTCACGAAGACGAAGAGCATAACGTAACCTATTATCATGCCGATAATTCCGACCACAATGCCCACCTTGGCCATCTCGTTCTGCTTGACGACGCCGGTGGCATAGGCCAGGGCGTTGGGCGGCGTCGAGATAGGCAGCGCCATAGCGAGAGACGCGCAAAGCGCGACGCCAATGAGCATAGTCTCCGCCCCGCCGAAGGCCGTGAGGACGTCGCCCATGCCCGTGGCGATGGCGGCCAAGATGGGGATGAGGAGCGCCGCGGACGCCGTATTGCTCATGAATGTCGACATGAGATAGCAGATGAAACCGGAGCCGAGGAGGACGATGAATGGCGGCCACGAGGCGAAGGGTATGGAGTCGACCATATGCTCGGCGAGGCCGCTGCCCTTGAGCCCGACACCGAGGGCGAAGCCACCGGCCACGAGCCAAAGGACGTCCCAATTAATCTCCTGCAACTCCTTGCGACCCATGACGCCAGTGACGGCGAAGACCGCCAACGGAATCATTGCAACGCAATTGCTGTTTATGCCCGTGACGCTGTCGAGCAGCCAGAGGGCCACTGTGACAGCGAAGGTGACGTAGACAATGACGGCCTGAGTGTCCGTACGGAAACGCCCCTCGATGTCTATAGATATGCTCTTCTTCTTGAACGGGAAGAACTTAAGGAGCAAGAACCACGCGAGGGCGAGAATGATGATGGTTATAGGCACCATTGCGAGCATCCACTGGCCGAAGCCTATATGCACTCCGAGCTCCTGATGCTCGGTGAGATATCGTATCGCTATGGCGTTTGGGGGCGTGCCGATTGGCGTGCCTATGCCGCCGACGTTGGCGGCGATGGGGATTCCGAGCGCCATGGCCGTGCGCCCCTTGCCCTCGGCGGGCAACTGCGCGATTACCGGGGCGACGATGGCCAGCATCATGGCCGCGGTGGCCGTGTTGCTCATAAACATGGAGAAGACCGCCGTGACAATCATGAAGCCGAGGAGGACTATCTCGCTCTTATTGCCGAAAGGCTTAAGAAGGACGCGCGCAAGGTTGACATCGAGGCCTACCTTGGTGGCGCCTATGGCAAGGGCGAAACCTCCCATAAAGAGCATAATGATAGGGTCGGCAAAGGAGGCCATAATGGAGCGGTGGCTGATAAGCTGACCGAAAAGCGGGTTTGCCGTATCCTTGAGCGGGGCGAACATGCTGTCCGAGACCGTGACAACCATCATGACTATGAGGGCTATGGAAGTGGTCCATATGGGTATGGGCTCCAAAATCCACATGAGCGCGCCGAAAACGAATAGCGCAATGACGCGGTGCTCGACCACGGTCAGGTTCTCCATCCCGAAAACTTCATCGGGCAAGAACCACAGAATCAGCATAGCCGCTATGGCTATGAGAAGTTTCACCAACTTTTGTTTATCCATCACTTCTGTTTGTAAAAAGGATTTGCCGCCACCTATCGTCAGCATCGAAAGCAAAGCGACAGCACAATATACGAAGTTAACATTTTTTACAAACTCACACAACCATAAACAGCTTTTTGAGGCTTGACGAACCAAGCCGTCCGCGACCTCCCGCCGCTCGCCGACATTGCAAGCCGCACAGTGTCATTCAGAGGGTTCGCGAGCGCGTCAGGCTGTTGACGTGAAAGGCAAGCCGTGTCGGGTTCCGCTCCGGGCAAGAGGGTGAAACGATAAACTTTATTAGCAATCGCGGCGATAGGCGCACACGATAACGAGAAAAGGCGCGGCCCTCGGGCGTGGCGGGGACGGACGTCTGTCGGCTTAAGATGTATTCAAACACATGAGAGGCGCGACGAGAAAGCCCGGCGCAAGGGCTGTCCTTGCGCCGGGCCTCTATACTCGCACTCCCGCGCAGCCTGCTATTTGACCGTATCGGCTATGATGGCGTTTGTCGCGCCAAGCATGCTTTGACAATAGTCGCCCGCCGCCTTGCCCGCCGCACGGAGCGCATCCGCATCTGAGATGAGGCGTGAGATGACACCCTCGAACTCCGCCTTGGACGAGATGGAGAAGCCACCACCGCGCTCTATGAGGTCTACGGCCTCCTTGAACTTCAGATGGTTGGGGCCAAAAATGACAGGCAGGGCGTATATTGCCGGCTCGAGAGTGTTATGAATGCCGACGCCAAAACCACCGCCGACATAGGTGACCGTCCCATACCTGTAGATGGACGAGAGCACGCCAATAGTGTCAACGACAAAGACTTTGGCGGCTGCGAGGTCGGCCCCCTCGAGGCAGGAGAAACGCGCGTAGGGGACTTTGAGCTTGGCGCAAAGAGAGTCCACGCGCGACTTGTCAATCTCGTGAGGCGCGATGACGAGCTTGACGTCGGCGTCGGGCCTGTTGACGTAGCCAAGGAGAATATCCTCGTCGGGCGGCCAAGTGCTTCCCGCCACAATGACGTTGGCCGCGCCCGCGGCGAACGACTTTACAGAGTCTACGTCCTTGGCATTGTCGGCAATCTGGCGCACACGGTCGAACCTGGTGTCGCCCACGACGCTGTAGTTGTTGACACCGATGCCCTTGAGGAGGTCGGCCGAGACATGGTCTTGGACGTAGATGTGCGTGAAGAAAGTGAGCATGTCGCGGAACCAGTCGCCCCATGTGGAGAAGAATGGCTGCTGCTTGCGGAAAATCATAGAGACGCCGTAGAGTGGCAGCTTGCGCCTCCAGACCTCCTTGAGG
>CAKVCS010000028.1 GCA_934725785.1 uncultured Bacteroidales bacterium
CTGCAGCACGGCGCTCGGCATAAACCCGTTTCTGATTGAGGCGTACAACCTGCGCGGCATAGCCCGCCTGCGCCTGGACAAGCCGACCACCGCGCGCGAGGACTTCGACAAGGGGCTGAGCTATGAGCCGGAAAACGTCAACATGCTGATGAACTCGGGCATAGCCAGCATAAACCTGAAGGAGTATGACACGGCCATAAGCCAATATGACAAGCTGCTGGAATTCGACAAGCGCAACGTGGCCGCCATCCTGTACCGCGGCATAGCCCTCGTGGAGAAAGGGGACACCGCGGCCGCCATGGGCGAGTTCAGCCGCGCGTCGAAGCTCAACGCCTACTCGCCTGACGCGTTCACATACCTCGGAATGCTGCGCTACCAGACGCGTGACTACGGAGGCGCGCTCGAGAGCTACAACCACCTGGCGGAGCTAAGGCCGAAGGACGCCTACGTCTACGTGAACCGAGCCATCACAAAATACAACCTTGACGATATGAGGGGATGCGAGGCAGACCTCGACGAGGCCCTGCGGCTGGACCCGAAAAACAAGATGGCGTATCAGAACCGCGGGCTGCTGCGCGCCGAGGCGGGCGACCTGAACCGCGCGGCGGACGACTTCTCGCACGCCCTGGCGCTCGACCCGGGCGACGACATAACACTATTCAACCGCGCGATGACATACACGAGGACCGGCCAGAGCGCCAACGCCCTGCAAGACCTCAACATAATAATAGCCAAGCACCCGGACTTCGGGGCCGCATACGCCCAGCGCGCCA
Organism: uncultured Bacteroidales bacterium; assembly: GCA_934725785.1. Classification (GTDB taxonomy): domain Bacteria; phylum Bacteroidota; class Bacteroidia; order Bacteroidales; family Marinilabiliaceae; genus W3P20-009. The sequence goes on from CAKVCS010000028.1 coordinate 774, forward strand.
TCGTGAGACGTCAGATGGGAGACATAAAGGGGTCTGAGATGGACTACATGACTGCCATGACATTCGAGGAGGAGCGAAGCAAACAAGCGGACGCCAAAGACAACGGGCAAGGCGGCGGCCAGGCGTCAGAGCCAGCCGGCGGCCAAGATAAAAAGAAGGGTTCGCGCGGGAAGAACGACACAGACATGCGCAAGTATGACCAGATGGTGGTGGTGGCGGACTTCGGCGACAACGACAAAAAGCTGAGGCAGGACAACAAGGAGAGCATACGCGGCAGAGTCCAGGACCGCGACATAGCCATAGACCTGGAGCCTGCTTTCAGCCTGTCGTTCTTCTCGGCAGACACGCTGCTGCCCAACGCGCCATATTACAGCCCAGCCGTCGTGGAGTTCAACGCGCTTGGGCTCTCGGAGCGCAAAATGGTGGTGACAAACCGCGAGGTGACGAGCAACGAGGTCTCCGCCAAAGTATACGGCATGATAGGCGAGGTGAACAAGCGGATTGACGAGGGCCCTGCCGACGCGGGCCTGTACCTGCTGCGCGGCACGCTATACTCCATCGTCATGAACTACAACAGCGCGCTGACAGACTTCTCGGCGTGCCTCGCCAAGGAGCCGGACAACAGGATAGCCCTGTTCAACCGCGCCGCGGCCAGATATAAGATGGTGGAGACCATACGCGACCTAGACACCGACGCAGGCCCCAACATCGACATGAGCGGCGGCATCATAAGCGGCAGCAGCCAGAGCATGCGCCACGACGTCACCATACTCGACTACGACCTCATAATGAGGGACCTTGAGCGGGTGGTGGAACTGGAGCCCGGCAACGAGTTCGCCCTGTACAACATGAGCCTCGTATACTGCCAGCGCAGGCAGATGGAGCAGGCGGAGGAGACGCTAAGCAAGGCCATAGGGCTCTATGACCAGTTTGCCGAGGCCTATTTCAACCGCGGCATCATACGCATATACCTCGGGCGCGAGGACGACGGAGTGGCCGACCTGAGCCGCGCGGGCGAGCTGGGAATGTTCAAGGCATACAACGTCATAAAGCGGCACAGGGAGAGGAGGTAGGCCCCGGCGGGTCGCCTGTCTCGCTCCACAAATGGCCACGCGTCACCCGGCGCGAAAAAGAATCGCGAACGTATTGCGCAAAAGGCGCAAAAGGCGTAACTTCGCACCCGAATTGAATTCAATATTTTAAAGTAATCGTACGATGAAAAGGACATTCCAACCTTCGAACCGCAAGCGCATCAACAAGCACGGCTTCCGTCACAGGATGTCGACTGCTAACGGTCGCCGCGTTCTGGCCGCCCGTCGTGCCAAGGGTCGCAAGCAGCTCACTGTTTCCGACGAGGCTAAGGGCAAGGCTTACTAGTCTATGAGACTGGCAAAGCGAAGATTTTCGAGCTCCGAAGAGATTCGGGGCTTTTTTTGTGCGCGGAGCGGGCATCCCACCATTCGCGCATTATGACCGAACTATCGGGAATTAATGCTACCTTTGAGAGTAGAAAAAAAGTAAGCCATAGGGATATGAGTTTTTTAGATTTCCTCAAGAGCAAGGTGTTCTGGGCGCAAGTGGGCATAGCCGTGGCCGCCACCATATTGATACTGGTTTTGGTGAACTGGGGTCTCGGCGTGTACACCACGAGCGGGCGCACCGTGGTGGTCCCCACCCTTGTCGGGCACTTGCAGAGCGAGGTGGAGGAGGAGGTCAGGAACGGCGAGCTGTCCCTTGTCCTGATAGACTCCATATACCGCTCGGACGAGAAGCCCGGCGTGATTGTGGACCAGATTCCCGAGGCGGGCAAGAAAGTCAAAAAAGGAAGGACCATATACGTGACGATAAACGCGTTCACTAAAGAGATGACGTCCATGCCGGCCCTCGTGAACTACTCATTCCGCAACGCCATAGTCAACCTGCAGAACGCCGGCCTCGCCATGGGGCGCGTCGACTCGGTGCCGAGCCCTTATGACGGGCTGGTGCTGAAGCAGACGGTAAACGGCAAGGAGGTGAAAGCCGGGGACAGGCTGCCCAAGGGGACGGCCGTGAACCTGGTGGTGGGACACGGGCGCGAAGGCGGCTCAACCAAAGTACCCGACGTCACGGGGCAGCCGTATGACGACGCCCTGATAGCCATAGCGGGAGCCATGATGACGGCGGGCAACGTCATATGCGACGAGACCATCCGCACAGCCTCCGACTCCGCCATGGCCATAGTCTACAAGCAGTCGCCCTGCGCCAGCCGCGGCGAGACCGTTGAGATGTGGACACCGATAAGCCTGTGGCTGACGACCGACGCGGAGAAAGTGGCGACCAACATATTGGAATAAGCAGCAAAGGCGCGATGGCAGAAGACGATATAACCGAAGACCTTGAGCAGGACGCCCCCGAGGAGTGCGGCTGTGAGGACGGCCCTGCGGGGCAGACATACGAGCACTACCACTTCACGACCGACGAGGGGCAGAACCTGATAAGGATAGACAAATACGTGGTGGACCACGTGGCGCACGCCTCACGCACCAAAGTGCAGGCCGCGGCCGACGCCGGCAACATACTTGTGAACGGCAAGCCCGTGAAGGCGAACTACAGGGTCAAGCCCGGCGACGAGATCAGCATAGTGATGAGCTACCCGCCGCGCGAGATAGAGATAGTGCCTCAGGACATCCCGCTCGACATCGTGTATGAGGACGACTCGCTACTGGTCGTGAACAAGCCCGCCGGCATGTGCGTGCACCCCGCCATAGGCAACCACGACGGCACCCTGGTCAACGCCCTGGCATGGCACCTGAGAGGCCTGCCCATGTTCCAAGACGTCAAAGACCCGCGCCCCGGCCTGGTGCACAGGATAGACAAGGACACCTCGGGGCTGCTCGTCGTGGCCAAGACAGAGAAGGCCAAGATGTGCCTGGCTCGCCAATTCTTCGTTAAAAGCACAGAGCGCAGCTACGTGGCCCTCGTATGGGGGGTGATGGAGGACGACTCGGGGACCATCCGCGGCAACATAGGCAGAAGCGTCCGCGACCGCAAGGTGATGGACGTGTATCCGGAAGATAGCGGAATAGGCAAGAGCGCCGTGACGCACTATGACGTACTGGAGCGTCTGGGCTACGTGACCCTCGTCCGCTGCAGGCTGGAGACGGGTCGCACACACCAGATCCGCGCCCACTTCCGCCACATAGGCCACCCGCTCTTCGGCGACGCCCACTATGGCGGCGACCAGATATTACGCGGCACGACATTCCCCAAGTACCGCCAGTTCGTAATGAACTGCCTCGCCGCCCTCCCGCGCCAGGCGCTGCACGCCAAGACGCTCGGCTTCACACACCCCGAGAGCGGCGAGACCATGAGGTTCGACTCGGAGGTGGCTAAAGACATGGCGGACGTCATAGACAGGTGGCGCAAATACGTAGAGAACAGGTAAAGGGGCAGGAGCCAGGCGCAAGCCGCCCCGCGCGGATGGGCGCACACTCTGCCCGAAAAGGAAACAAGACAACAATGACGCGGGCATAAGGCAAAGCCCACGGATTGAAAATCAACACGATGAAAAAACGCATTGCGATAGTTTACGGCGGCTACCAGAGCGAAGCCGAAGTCAGCGCACGCAGCAAAGACGGCCTGATGAGCATGATGGATCACGACCGTTATGAGCTCGTGCCGGTCAAGATAACGCGACAAGAGTGGACGGCCGAGCCCGACGGCAAGAGCCTGCCCATAAACAGGGAAGACTTCTCATACACGGACGGAGACGAGAGGAAACATTTCGCCATGGCCTACATAACCATCCACGGCGTGCCGGGCGAGAACGGGCTGATGCCGGCCTACTTCGAGATGATAGGCATGAGGCACTCTACTTGCCCCGCGCTGACGGGCGCCATGACATTTGACAAATTCGTGTGCAACAGCTACCTGCGGTCGTTTGGAATCAAGGTGGCGGACTCCGTCCGAGTTCGCAAAGGCCAGGTTGTGGACACCCGCGCCATCGTGGAGCGGATCGGGCTGCCAATGTTCATAAAGCCGTCGGCCGCAGGGTCGAGCTTCGGGGTGTCGAAAGTCAAGGCAGAGGCCGACATAACCACGGCAATAGAGAACGCGCACAAGGAGAGCGACGACGTGATAATAGAAGCCTTCATGGACGGGACTGAGCTCACGTGCGGCCTTTATAAGACTGGCGACAGGACTGTGATATTCCCGCTGACGGAAGTCCGCACGAGCAACGAGTTCTTTGACACCGACGCCAAATACACCCCCGGAAAGACGCAGGAGATAACCCCCGCCGAAGTCAGCAAGGAGGTGGAAGAGAAGGTCAAAGCCACGGCCTCGGAGGTCTACGACCTTATGAGCATGAAGGGCATCGTACGCATAGACTTCATTGTGAAGAGAGACGGCACGCCTTTCGTACTCGAGGTGAACACCACCCCCGGGCAGACGGCGACGAGCTTCATACCTCAGCAAATCCGCGCGGCCGGGATGAAGGAGAAAGACGTCTTCAGCGAAGTTATAGAATCAATATTAAACTCGTAGGTCGGCAACACCCCGCAGGGGGGGGGCGCAGGCGTGGCGCGCAAGGTGGCGCAAGAACCCCGCGGATTGCGCCTGCACCAGCCCGGCGAAATGAAAATTGACGAAATGAAATTCCTGATAGTAGGCCTTGGCAACATAGGCGACGAGTACGCTCACACGAGGCACAACACAGGCTTCGACATAGCCACTCGGCTGGTGGAAGACGCCGGCGGCAACTTCTCGCCGGAGCGTTACGGCGACGTGGCGCGCATAAGGGTCAAAGGGCGCGACCTGATAGTCCTGAAGCCGAACACTTATATGAACCTGAGCGGCAAAGCCGTAAGATACTGGGCGGACGCGGAGAAAGTGGCGCCCGAGAACATTGTGGTCCTGGTGGACGACCTCGCACTGCCTGTGGGCACCATCCGCCTGAAAGGCAAAGGCAGCGCCGGAGGCCACAACGGGCTGAAAAACATAACGGAGCTGCTCGGCACGGAGAGCTACCCACGCCTCCGCTTCGGCATAGGCAACGAGTTCAAGCGCGGGCAGCAAGTGGACTTCGTCCTCGGCAAGTGGGACGCCGACGAGCAGCAGATGGTGGATGAGCGCATGGAAATGGCCGCCGAGTGCATCCGCACGTTCGTATGCGTAGGGCTGCAGCTCACCATGACACAGTTCAACAACAAGTGACCCCCCCGCAAAGCTACCACCCGCAGTTGCCCTAAATGTAAAAAGGGGAATAAAAAGAGAAACAAACATGGCAGAGACAGTAAGGATAGACAAGTTCCTCTGGGCCGTGAGGATATACAAGACCCGCTCCATCGCGGCCGAGGCCGTGAAACGCGGCAAGGTGTCAATGGGCGGAGCGCAGGTGAAAAGCTCGCGCAACGTCAAAGTGGGCGACGTGATATCCATAAAAGTGCCGGCAGCCACGCGCTCTTTCGAGATAATAAAACTTGCGCAGAGCCGCATGGGCGCGAAGCTTGTGAAAGACCACATTGTGGAGGTCACACCCAAAGACCAGCTTGAGCAAATCGAGCTGTACCACCTCCAGATGTCCATGCAGCGCCAGAAAGGCCTCGGCAGGCCCACCAAGAAAGAGCGCCGCGACATAGACAGCTTCGTGAGCGACGGATGGGCGGACGACGACGACTTCGACATAGACCTCGACAGCGAGGACGAGGAGTAGACCCACACGCAAGGGGGGTGCGACACTCTAAACAAAAGGCCGAAACAAGAAGGAAAGGGACAAGAACGTGTACATAGCGCAAAAGAAGAGGCAGGAGAACATCGTGGAGTACATACTCTACATGTGGAACGTGGAAGACCTGATAAGGGCCAACGGACTGGATATGAAACGCATAGACGCCACAGTAGTGGCCAAATACGGAGTGACGGACCCGGGCGAAAGGCAAAAGCTGTACGACTGGTGGGACAACCTGCGCGAGATGATGAAGCGCGAGAAGAAAGAGGAGGGCGGCCACCTGCAGATTATAGACATGCTGGCGAACGACCTCTACAACTTCCACCTCTACCTGCTGACGCGCCAAGAGGAGATACCCTACCAGAACGCATTCCAGACGGCCTGGCCGGACATCAGCCTGCTCACCACCAAGGTGAAGGGGGGCGAGCAGATGCACCACGTGATGCTCGGGCTGACCGCCATATACGACTATTACCTGCTCAAGCTGCAAGGCAAGACAGTCCTTGCCGACACGACGAACGCCATAGTCCGCATAAGCCGCTTCCTCTCGCTCCTGAGCCAGAAATACCTCAAGGCGGAGCGGGACCTGCACCCGGAGAGGTGCGTGTGCGAAGACGGCGACTTCGTGGGGCCGACTCGGCAGCCCTGAACGGCCAGAGGGGTTAACGCAAAAAAAAAATTCACAGACACATCAACCATAAAGGACATGAAGAAGACATTAACCGCGCTGGCCTTGACGGCCTTGACGGCCATAGGCGCCACAGCCCAGGGGCTGCGCCCCGGCTTCGACAAAGACGAGTACATAGAGTGCCTTTGCATGGCTTCACACATGGACAGCCTGAGCGTCGACAGCAAATACCTCAGCCCCTCGCCCACGAGATTCCGCAAGGTATACGCCGCCCACAAGACCGGCTTTGACAACGCGTGGGAGCTGTGGCAGGACGACAGCGGCGTGAGCGCCATACTGCTGCGCGCCACGATATCGACCATGCGGAGCTGGGGCGCAAACTTCAACGCCGGCATGGTGAACGCCGTCGGGACGTGCCACATCGGGGCGGACAAAGCCTACGACCTGTGCGCGGACAGCTCGGCGCACGTCCACGCGGGTTGGGTAGCCGGCCTGATGACCATGGCGGACGACATAAAGTGCAAACTTGACTCTTGCTACAAGAGCGGATGCCGCGACTTCATTGTGGCAGGCCACAGCCAGGGCGGCGCACTCAGCTACCTCGCCACAGCCATGCTGAGACGCATGCAGGCTAAGGGGGAAGTGCCATCCGACATAAGGATAAAGACTTACGCCAGCGCGGCGCCCAAGCCCGGCGACTACCTCTTCGCCTTGAACTACGAGGCCATGACTCAAGGCGGATGGTCGATAACGGTGGTGAACGCCGACGACTGGGTGCCCGAGACTCCGCTAAGCGTGCAACGCCCGACGGACTTCCGCCCGACAAACCCCTTCGCCCATATGGACGACCTGACCGCCAACGTCGGGACATTGCAGAGAGCCAGGATAAACTTCCTCTACAACAGGCTGAACAAGCCCACGTCCAAGTCCGTAAAGAACCTGACAAAATACCTTGGCAACGTGGTGGGCGAAATGCTTGAGGAGGGCAACGAGTGGTTCGACAGGCCGCAATACGCCGACTGCGCCAACTACGCCAGGTGCGGCCAATTCTACATTCTCCTGCCCGACGCCGAGTATTACGCGAAGCACCCGCGCAAGGCGGCCGACTCTTTCGAGCACCACCAGTACATATCATACTACGAGCTCGCCACGAGAATAAAGCAATAAGAGACGCCCGTCGCGACCCGAACCTCACCACTAAGACAAAGAGAAAGAACAAAATGACAGAGATACGCCAAGTCTTGACAATCCGCGACGCGGAGCTGTTCACCGACCTGCCCTACAAGCTGTACCGTGGCAACGCCCAATGGGTCCCCCCCATACGCAGAGCCGAGCGCAGACTGTTCGACCCTTCGCAGAACCCCGCGTTCGGGTTCTGCGAAGTGAACCGGTGGATAGCTACTGACGATGACGGCGTGTGCCGCGGACGCGTAGCCGCCATAGTCAACCACAGATGGAACGAAAAGACGGGCGACAAGGTGGGGCGGATATCCCGTTTCGAGGCGGAAGATGACCCCGCCCTCGGCAGCCGCCTGCTCCAGTCAGCGGAACAGTGGCTGCGCTCAAGGGGCATGACCCACGCGGCCGGGCCTCTGGGCTTCTGCAACCTTGACCAGCAAGGCCTCACAATAGTAGGCTTCGACAGGCAGGCCGCGTTCGGATCGTCGCTCACGCAGCCATATTACGTCGACATGTTCAGGCGCAATGGCTACGAGCCTTGGCAAGACTGGTACGAATACCGGATTACAGTGCCATTCTGCGTGCCGCAGAAAGTGAAGCTCATAGCCGCCGCGGCGCGGGAGCGCTTCGGACTAAGCCTGCGCACATTCTCATCGCTGGACGAGGTGAAAAAGGCCGCCCCGGAGCTTATGGGACTCTTCGACAGGAACTTCGAACCCCTCTTCGGAACGTATCACTTTGACGACGACATGAAAAGGTATTACACGGACATGTTCCTCGACGTCCTGGACCACAGGCTCGTCGTGGCGGTGAACGACGAGCGCGCCGGCAGAAAGCCAGTGGGGTTCATTGTGGCGATGCCATCCGTAGTAAAACAGCTGAGGCGAGCCTGGGGCGACATAGGGCTAATAGACGCGACAAACATATGGCTGGCCATGCGGCGCGCCAAGGAGGCGGAGATACTCCTTGCTGCCGTCTCGCCAGAGGCGCGGAGACGCGGGGCGTTCTCACTGCTGATAGAGAGCCTGATAGAACGGATGTCGGAGCGCGGCATCCGCCACGTGGAGACGACGGCCATACTGAGTAACAACGACAGGGCGGCATCCATAGTGAAAGAGTTCACGCACGAGAGGCACAAGCAAAAGATGTGCTTCATAAAGGAGCTCTGACAGGAGCAAGAAGAGCAGGCAAGGAGAGCGGGCAAGAGGCGCAAGCATACGGGTAAAGAGAGAGCAAAAGCGCAGATGCGAATGAACGCCATATGGCGGCAAGGCCCGCCCGCCCAGGAGCTGCCGGCAGGCCCGCGGCCAGGACAAATTAAGCCCTACGATTTTTGTCGGCCGAAAAATATTTTGCGTACTTTTGTGAAATAAACCTGTGTCGGCGCGCACCGCGAAAGCGGCCCAACAACCCCACAGACGCCCACAGTTAACAATAGAACTAACAACGGAAAACGTGAGTACGACCGAAATCATCGTTGTGTCCGCCTTAGGCATTGCCCTTGCTTGGCAATTGTTCTACTGGGCATTCTTCATGTTCAGGGTCCGCAAGAAGCCACGCGACATAGGCGCGAAACTTCCACCGGTGAGCATAGTGGTCTGCGCACGCAACGAGGACGAGAACCTGCGCAGGCTGATACCAGCCCTCGTCGGGCAGAAGTTCCCTTCTGACAAGCAAATAGTCATAGTCGACGACTGCTCGACGGACGACACCCCAATGGTTCTGGCCAAGATGCGCGAGGAGAACCCCGAGGTTTACACCACCACCATCCCTGGCGACAAGAAGTTCAAGCACAGCAAGAAGCTGGCCGTGATGGTGGGCATCAAGGCCGCCAAGTATGACCACATAGTGTTCATAGACGCCGACTGCATGCCAGCGTCGGAGAACTGGCTGACCCTGATGGCAGAGGGGTATTCGGACAGCGGCAAGGAGATGGTGATAGGCTACGGCCGGTATTCGCGCCACCCGGGCCTGCTGAACCTCATGATAAGGTACGAGACATTCTGGAACGCTGTCCAGTACTTCGGGTTCGCTAAGGCCCTGCGCCCCTTCATGGGCGTGGGGCGCAACATATCTTACACCAAAGGGTTGTTTGACAGGAGTTCGAAGTTCCGCAACAACCTGAACATCCAGTCGGGCGACGACGACCTGTTCGTGAGCGAAATGGGGACGAGGGGAAACACGGCGT
>CAKVCS010000029.1 GCA_934725785.1 uncultured Bacteroidales bacterium
ACCTTGACAAGGGTGACGTAGTAATAGAAATTGTTTACAATGACGTGGTTGTCAATGGCCCAAGGGAGGAGCGTTGCGACCTCACTGTCTTGCTGGAATATGATTTCGAGGACGGGAATCATCAATGCCATAGACAGAACCGAGAACAACGCCGAGAGGATGTTAAAGGCGAAGCTGAGCACCACTTGCGCCCAATAGGGCGGGACGTAGCGGCGCACGACCTGGAAGAAGTACTTCAAAGCTGAGTATTTTCTGGTGGTAAATGTGTTTGAACCTTGGCGGGACATAAAGGCCGGGGGTGGCGCAGACGTGCGCCGCCCCCTGGCCCAGTCTTAGTGCTTGTAAATGCCGGTGTAGGACTGCGGCGTGATGGCGCGCAGCTCGGCCTTGACGGACTCTGACACGTCGAGCGTGTCGATGAAGTCAGACATCGTCTTGTGGTCGATATGCCTATTGGTACGCGTGAGGGCCTTGAGAGCCTCGTAGGGGTTGGGATAGGCCTCGCGTCGGAGAATGGTCTGAATGCCCTCGGCCACGACTGCCCAGTTGTTCTCAAGGTCGGCCGCTATGGCGTCGGGGTTGAGGATGACCTTTCCGAGGCCCTTGAGGATGCTCTGTATGGCTATGACACCGTGGGCGAGAGGCACTCCGAGGTTGCGCAGCACCGTGGAGTCGGTAAGGTCGCGCTGCAGACGGCTGACCGGCAGCTTGTTGCTGAGGTGGTCGAGAATGGCGTTAGCGATGCCGAGGTTGCCCTCCGCATTCTCATAATCGATCGGGTTGACCTTGTGAGGCATGGCGCTCGAACCGACCTCGCCCGCCTTTATCTTCTGCTTGAAATACTCCATCATGATGTACATCCAGAAGTCTCGGCAGAGGTCGATCATGATGACGTGAATTCGGCGAACGTTGTCGAGGACGCAGCCGAGGTCGTCATAGTTGGATATTTGCGTGGTGTATGGCTCGCGGCGCAGCCCGAGCTTCTCGCTGACGAACTTATTGCCGAACTGCGCCCAATCTATAGATGGGAAAGCCACGTGGTGGGCATTGAAGTTGCCCGTCGCCCCGCCGAACTTTGCCGGGAGCTGGAGCTCCTTGAGCTCGTCGAGCTGGCGCGTCAGACGGCTGACGAAGACCATGACCTCCTTGCCGAGCCTCGTAGGGCTGGCGGGCTGCCCGTGCGTTCGTGCGAGCATCGAGATATCAGCCCACTCGTCGGCCAGCTCTTGCAGCCTCGCGATTAGCGTCTCGACCTGCGGAATGAACACGTCGGTGAGCGCATCCTTGACAGAAAGGGGGACGGAGGTGTTATTGATGTCCTGCGACGTGAGACCGAAATGAATAAACTCCTTGACCGACGCGAGACCGGCGGCGTCGAACCTCTCCTTGAGAAAGTACTCGATGGCCTTGACGTCATGGTTCGTCACTGACTCGATCTCCTTCACGTGGCGCGCGTCATCAAGCGTAAGGTTGCGGTATATGTCGCGCAGCAGCTCCTTCTTGCCGTCCGCCAGTTGGCCTATTTGCGGGAGAGGAATCTCGGACAGAGCGATGAAATACTCAACCTCGACACGCACGCGGTAGCGTATGAGGGCGTATTCCGAGAAATAGTTGGCGAGCGGCTCAGCCTTGCCGCGGTAGCGCCCGTCGATGGGCGAGATGGCTGTCAGTGGTTCGAACTCCATAAACGTGTTATTGTGCAGACATTTATTAGCCTTACGCGAAAATAATCTATTTCAGCGGAGTGTGGGCATCGAAAGAGAGAAAAGCACTAACTTCGCGGACGGGCGCTGATGCCAGGCGGGCCATACGGCTTGACGGCGGAGGCGCACGCGGGTGGGGAATATCCCCACTTGCAAAGGGAGACAGTTCGAGACCATCCTGTCTATAAATAAAACTATGGAGAGCGGATGTGGCGGCGCGGGGAATGCCCGGCCACACGCACCCGCTAAGAAACGCACGGAGCCCGCGGCCGCGGGGGGAGGTGACATTACCTGGGCGGCAATACGGGCGAGAGCGCAGCCGCCGGCCCGCCTCGGTGGAGGCCGGCGGCAAATGAGTTTTATTGAGTGGCACGATGATGGCGAAAAAGCCAAGGACGCCCCCCTCCTTTACTACATTTCTCAATTATTTTAAACCGTAAAATTTTATGAGTAAAGCCATTGTCTTGCTGTCTGGCGGCATGGACTCCAGCGTTGCCCTTCACGTTGCCATTCATGACGGGCACGAGGTGAGCGCCTTGTCATTCGACTACGGCCAGCGTCACAGAAAAGAACTGGAATGCGCACGCGCCGTCGCGGCTCACGCCGGAGTAACCGACCACAGCGTCGTGAGCCTCAACCTGGCCCAATGGGGCGGCTCGTCACTCACCGACATGAGCATGAGCGTTGAGGACGGCGACCTGGGCAAAACAGAGATTCCCGCCACCTACGTGCCAGCGCGCAACATGGTCTTCCTGTCGATAGCGGCCTCTCTCGCCGAGGCTCGCGGAGCGGAGCACATATACATTGGTGTCAGCCAGGTGGACTACTCCGGGTACGTAGACTGCCGCAAGGAGTTCATAGACGCTATGGAGGCCGCCATAAACCTCGGCACAGTGATGGGCGCAGAGAAAGGGCGACGCATAACGATACACGCCCCATTTGAGAACATGACCAAGGCCGACGAGATTCGCCTCGGGCTGAAGCTTGGCGTCGACTTCGGCCTCACATGGACATGCTACCGCGGCGGCGAGAAGCCGTGCGGCAAGTGCGACAGCTGCCTGCTGCGCGCCAAGGCGTTCGCTGAGGTCGGGATACCCGACCCGGCATTGACAACAAACGAGACACGGTGAACAAAAGCTACCTCAGGCTCTCCCGCGAGGGCATTTTCCCCATAACGACCAATAGCGAAGGCGAAAAGACAGAGTGCGCCACGGGCCTGCCCTTGGCCGGCACCATACAAGGCGAGGGCAAGCTGGCCGGCGTGCCCTCGCTCTTCGTGCGCCTGCAGGGCTGCAACCTGCGCTGCCGATGGCGGCTGCCCGACGGCACAGTGTGCCCATGCGACACGGCTCACTCGTGGGCCTTGGACAACAGCAACACGATGCCAGTCGAGGATATTGTGAAAACAATAGACCTCAACATTGGCAAGATGCGCCACGTGGTCATAACGGGCGGCGAGCCCTACATGCAGCCGGACGGCCTGTCGGACCTGCTGCTGAGCATGGAGGAGCGCGGCATCCACACCACCATAGAGACGAACGGCCTTTACGGCAAGATGACAAAGATGGGCGGCTTGCCGCTGGCCAACCTTACAAGCATATCGCCCAAGATGTCTAACAGCGGCCTCGACGCGGAGGGCGTCGAGATGAGCGCGCAGGGAACAGGCATACTGGTGCGCGCGGCCAAGAGGGCGCATGGCGACGTGCAAGTGAAGTTCGTGGTGTCGTCGCCACAAGACGAGGATGAAATAAAAAACTACTTCTACCTTACGCTCAACGTCTTGAAGCCATCGGACATAATAGTGATGCCACTCGGGGCGACCACGGGCCAGCTTGCGCAGACCACGCCCATAGCCCTTGAGATGGCCTTGCGCAACGGGTGGCGTCTCGGCCCGCGCCTTCACATATCGTTATTCGGGAACAAGGAGGGAACATAAAAATTTTGCAGTCATGAACAAGATTGACGCGGTTCTTGGCCAACGGGTGGCGTACCCGCAAACCTACTCGCCCGAGGTTCTCGTGGCCGTAGAGCGTCAGCTGAACCGCAAGGGGCTGGGCATAAGGGACGAGAGCCTGCCATTCGTAGGCGCGGACGCATGGCACGCCTACGAGGCGTCGTGCCTGACGGACGGAGGGCTGCCCACGGCCGGTGTCATCAAGATCGTAGTGCCGTGCACAAGCCCCAGCATTGTCGAGAGCAAGTCTCTAAAGCTATATCTCAACTCGTATAACATGGAGCGCATGGGCGCGACCGCGGGCGAGGCCGTCCGCAACATGGAGGCGAGAGTCGGGCAGGACCTCAGCAGACTTCTGCAAACAGACGTCGAGACAAGGTTCTACAGCATGGCCTCGCCCACGGCGCACTTAGTGAGCCTGGACTCGTACGAGACGCTGGAGGAGTCGCTGGGCGGCGTGACAGCCGACATATATACGGAAGCCCCCGACCTGCTTGGCGACGGGGAGTACTCCCCTGCCGGACTACGCGTGAAGAGCCACCTGCTGCGCTCCAACTGCCGCGTGACGCACCAGCCGGACTGGGGCACGATAGCGATAAAGATAGCCGGCGACCGCACCCCGCGGCGTGAGGACTTGCTGCGCTACATTGTCTCGCTGCGCGGCGAGAACCATTTCCACGAGGAGATATGCGAACTCGTCTATAAGCGGCTGAAGGATCGCTTCGCCCCCAGAGAGCTGATGGTGGCGTGCCTATACACGCGCCGGGGCGGCATAGACATAAACCCGGTGAGGGCATCGAGCAGCAAGCTCGCGCTTGACGCCTTGACAGACGTGAACGTACTGACAGACAGGCCTCTGAGAAACTGACAGGAGGCCTGGCATTAGAAAAAGAATCCGCGGCGGTCGTCAATATGATGACCGCCGCGGATTATTCATGTGTCGCGCAAACGCTGTATACGCTCAAAGCGCGCTAAATCTTGGCATTCCTCATGTCGCCAGTCTCGGCGAGAGCGAGATGCATGGCAAAGGCCTTCGACAGCGTGGCCGGGGTGTGGCACTTGCCCTCCATGAGCTTCAGATAGTCCCAAAGGAGCTGCTTATAGTCGGGATGCGCGCAGTTCTCGATGATGGCGTGAGCCTTCTGCAGCGGGCTCTTGCCTCGGAGGTCGGCCACTCCATACTCCGTGGCGATAATCTTGACAGAGTGCTCGTTGCTGTCGGTGTGCGCGACCATCGGCACAATGGCGGAAATGACACCACCCTTGGCGACCGACGGGCATGTGAAAATGGAGAGGAACGAGTTGCGGGCAAAATCGGCCGAACCGCCAATGCCGTTCATAATCTTCTGGCCGGAGACGTTGGTCGAGTTGACGTTGCCGAATATGTCGACCTCGAGGGCCGTGTTGATTGCGATGATGCCCATTCGGCGTATGAGCTCGGGGTGATTGGTAATCTCCTGCGGACGGAGCATGAGCTTGCCCTTGAAGAAGTCGAGATTGCCATAGACACGCTCGAGCATGTCATCGGACAGAGTGAGCGAGCTGCCCGAGGCGAAAGATACCCTGCCGCTCTCCATAAGAGGGATCACGGAGTTCTGGATGACCTCGGTGAACATGGTGAAAGGCGGGATGTCCTGACACTCGCCGAGAGCGCCGAGCACGGCGTTAGCAATGTTGCCCACCCCGCTCTGCAGGGGGAGAAACTCCTTGGGAATTATGCCTTTGTGGAGCTCGTTTATGAGGAACTCGGCCACGTTGAGGCCGATCTTCGTGGTGACGGGGTTGGGCTCGGTGAACGCCGCGATAGTGTCCGGCAGGTTGGTACGGACGACTCCGAGAACCTTAGCGGGGTCAACCTTTATGGCCTCACAGCCAATGCGGTCCCCAGGCGTGTAGATGGGGATCTCCTTGCGGTAAGGCGGGTTGGCAGGCTCATAAATGTCGTGCATGCCGCGTATGGCCTCGGGGTGATGCGCATTGAGCTCGATGATGATCTTGTCGGCCGCCGCGCATATGGTTGGCGAAATACCCACTGAGCTTGTGGGGACGACCTCACCATCGGCTGTTATGGAGCTCGCCTCAATGATAGCCACATCCATATGGCCGAGGAAACCGTAGCGCAAGTCTTGCGCCACGTGGCTGAGGTTGAGGTCGAAATACTGAACCTCCTGCCTGTTGATGGCGGCGCGCATGTCCTTGTGGCTCTGGAACGGTGTGCGGAACTTGACGGCGCGCGCCCTTGCCAAAGCTCCGTCGATGGGGTCGCCGGTGGCGCCTCCGGTTATAAGCCCTACGCGGAACTCGTTACCCTTTGCGTGCTCGGCCTCGGCCTTGGCGGCGAGTGCTGTAGGCACAGCCTTTGGTGTCCCGACGGAAGAGAAGCCTCCGATACCGACCACGAAGTCGTTTTTGATGAAATCAGCGGCCTCCTCGGCCGTCAGCTCAGCGTAGCGCATAAGTGTTATATTGAAAGAATTGACGTATTTACTGATTCGCAAAAGCTAAACAAGGCACAAAAGTCCCGCCCTCTTGCTACAGTGACGCAAAAATAACACAGACAGCGCATTTTTACAACAACAGCACATTAAATTGGGTTAAGCGATGGCCGCCATAGGCCAAAACGGCGACTAGCCGGTGGCTGTGGCAAACACGGTTTCACACGCGCGAGCCTCAAATTGACGGCCAGCCCCAAAAGGCTTGAGCAAAAACGGCGTACTCTCGCGGCAGAGGGTTACAACTTGAGGGCGAACTGCGCACGGAAACCCCACTCGGGCGAATTGCCGAAATCGTCGCCGCAGACGCGGTAAATGAAATCGACGCGGAAGAAGCGCAGAATATTGTCAATGCCCGCATTGAGCTCGACATAGGGCTTTGTCGGCCCCCCCACGCCTTCTGGCATGTCAAGCATTTCCTCATGGCGCGATGACAGCCCGCCAAGCATAGCCTTGACACCGACGACCTCGCGCAGCCCGAGCTTATAGACTGCCGGCAGCTTGTGAAGCAGAAGACCGTCGAGCTGATAGTCGGCGTGGATGTATACATACTTGTCGCACACGTACTGCAGGTAGTCCATCAGGTTGAAGTCGTAGCGGTAGAATCCATACGTCTTGTTGCCGCGCGCGATATTGAGGACAGAGTAAGGCAGCTTGCCAAAGTATATGCCATCCTCGACAGCCAGGTCGAGCTTTGTCTGGCCAATGAAGAACCTGTGCTTGACAGTGGAGTGAAGCCTTGCGTAGGAGCCGCTCTTGCCCCCCGCCGAGGTGTGTCCCCCGCCCACCGTGAAGTGGACCACGGGGAAATAGGTGGTTAGGTACATGCGCTGCAGGCCATCGTCCATAAACTTCTCTCGCCAGGAGAAGCGGAAATCGAGCGATACCTCCTGCTGGCGGACCGTGCGGATGTCGCGCCCGCCCTGAGTGAACGGGTAATATTTTGGAGACTCCTGGCAGAGGGCTATGGCCTGCAGGCGCGTTTGGAAGCCAGTGAACCACTCGTTGTCATACCTGAGCCGGAACTTCTGGCAGTAAAGCAGCTCGTCGATCTCCTCGCGCTTAAAGAGCTGTGCCACAATGTTGGTCTCCGAGGTCGAGAGCATATTCTCGTAGAGGTAAAGAATGTTCTCATCCTCACCAATCTTCATAAGCCTGTCGGAGTAATTGAGCTCGAGAGTGCGCCTCATGGGCGACTTGAACCTGTATCCGACCCCGGCGCCATAGGTGGGCCTTGTGTTCTTGAAGCCGTAGCCGACAATACCGCTGACAACCCAATTCTCAGAAATCTCCTTGCTGGTGCGCAGGCCGAAGCCAAGATGGAGTCCCTCAATCTTGTTGGAGTTGAGCATCTCGCCGATGGACCCGATCTCGACCCTGCCGATGTCAAGATAGCC
Organism: uncultured Bacteroidales bacterium; assembly: GCA_934725785.1. Lineage (GTDB taxonomy): Bacteria > Bacteroidota > Bacteroidia > Bacteroidales > Marinilabiliaceae > W3P20-009. The sequence goes on from CAKVCS010000029.1 coordinate 7,547, forward strand.
AGTGATGGCGGCCTTGGCGAGATAGTTGAAAGCCTTGACGGAGCCGACATTGTTGAGCGAGTCAATCATGTCATTCGCCCTCCTCTCCTCGCCGGTCATGGCCATGTGCCTCCTCTCTTCCCAGAACAGGTCGTCCTTTTGCTTATAATTGTCGTCTTTGAGAGTCTCTATGGCGAGCGCCTTCTTTGAGAGCTCGAGCGGCTCGGGGATGTCGAGCCTCACGTCGGTCTGCGAGTTGAGCATTCGGCACAGGATCTCGAGCCTCTTCTTGTCCGAGTTGACGGGCATATAGTCCACGTGCACCTCCATCTCGTTCGTCCCGAAGAACGGGATTGAGTCGCCGACCATCTGGAAGTCGCTCTTAATCTTGAGAGTCTTGACAAAATTGATGTTAGTCCCCTTGGGCATGGTGGCGTCGATGGACAGGGGCGAGAATCGTCCCGTCTCGATGACCATGGACCCCTCAAAGACCTTGTCGCCCACATTTTTAGGTCGGAACTTCACCGTGTAGAGCCGAGTAGAGTCCGGGTTGGCGCACTTTAGCCCACCGAGGTCGACACCGTCGGGCCTGAGCCCGGATTGCGGCGACTTGTTGACCACGAGCGAGCTGTCGACAATGAAATAGTCATAGTAACGCTCGCCATCCCTCGCTATTGGGCTGACGAAACCCACTCCGAGCATCTTGACGACGTCATCGTAGAAATTGACCTCATTGTCGAGCGCGTTAGAGAACCCGCCCACCTCATATTGCTTGAAAATGTCGATGCCCCTCGTCCTGTCGGCCAAGACGGTGGTGCGCGCCTTGGCAGGCTCGGCCTGAGTCTCGTTGCGGCTGAGCGTCTCGGAGAAATAGACGGGCAGGTATCGGCTGCTGTCGCTTGGCGAGATTTGCATGAGGTCTTTGGCCCCTCGGAGAATAAGCCCCTTGTCCGCCACGCGGTCGGATATGTTCGCGAGGCTGTATTCCCACCTTGTGTACTTCTCATACTCGGTGCGCCCATGGGCCGCCGGGTCGTTGGCGGGCTTGGACAAGACGACGGCTCGCAGGAGGCGGTGAGGCTTGTCGTCCGGGCGTACGAGAATCTCGTCGATCTTAAGATTGTCGGGCCTCATCTTGATGAAGACGGAGTCTCCGCGCCGCATGGCATCGACAAGGTCGTCGACAAGGCGGAACTGCTCGTCGTAGCCCATTGCCGAGAAGCGCAAAGTGTCATACATGGCGGGGATGGCGAGCTGAAAGCGTCCATCAAGGTCGGTCTGCGCACCTATGAGCGTACCCCTGACGAAGACATTGGAGAAAGGGAGGGACTCACCGCTCTGCGCGTCGAGCAGCCAGCCAGCGACATTGCGGTCAGGACCCGTGCGCGGCTTCTGAGGCGCGGCGGCCACCTGACGCCGCGCACGCCTGCCCGTCCCGCCCTTGCTTTGAGCAGAAGCCTGCGGCACAATGATCAGAGCCGCCAAAATCACCATGCAGATGAGTCGAATTAGCCTGGACATAACGAGGGCGAAGATAAAACTAAAAATGCAATTTGAGTTTTATGGCGTGTTAACGACTATTGTTAATTGTTGTTTATGAGAAAAAGCAATCCTCCGCGGGCCGAAGCCTGCGGAGGATTGGACCATTAATCAAATAAAAAGGAATGTTCGGGACAAGTGCCTACTCAACCTTGATGCGGAAGACGTAGAACGTCTTGGGCTCGAGGCGCACGGAGATGGCGTCTCCGCCAACCTGCTGATTCTCCTTGACCTGCGGCACGACGACATTGGGGTTGTCGAGCGTATTGTCGGCATCGGGGTCGTCAGAATGGAGCGTGGTGACGGTGCAAGACTTGACCTGCACGCCAGGCTTGAGCCCCCTGAGCGCTATGGACACGGCCTGCGCAGTGTCGGACACATTGGCGGACTTGACAATGAAAGACCCGTCTTGCGAATCATACACGGCCGAGGCGAACAGCCCCGCCTGCCCATCGTTGCCGGCCACGGCCTTGCCATCCATGGTGAGGGACACCGTATTGGTGCCCTTGTTGTGGCTGAAGAGCTGCTGGACGTAATATGACGCGGTGCGCACGGAGCGGACGTTGTCGAACCAGATCATGTCCGGCCTCCACTGCCAGCCCTCAACGTGGGCGAAGAGCGGAGCGTAGGTCGCCATCTCGACGATATCGGCGTTGCGCTCAAGCCCCGTCATAAAGGCGGCCTCGAGGAGGCTCGCCTCGAAATGATTCCACTTCTTGCCGGCCCCGTGGCACGCGTACTCGCCAGCGAAGACCTTCGGCCCCTTGCGGTCGTACGCGTCATACCTGTTGCCCTGGGCGAGGAACCACGTCTCGGGACGGTAGAAATGCTCATCGACAAGGTCGGCCCCGAGCTTCTTCATCTCGGGCCAGAGATAGTCGAACTGCCGCCCCTCGGAGTCCGGCCCGGAGGAGCCTACGATCTTTATGTCGGGGTAAGCCTTGCGGATGGCCTCGACAAAGAACTTAAGGCGCTCGGGGTAGAGGTGATCCCACTGCTCGTTGCCTACGCCAATGAACTTGAGGTTGAAAGGCATGGGGTGGCCCATGTCGGCGCGGAGGCGGCCCCAGGTGGTCAGAGTGTCGCCATTGGCGAACTCGATGAGGTCGAGGCAGTCCTGGAT
>CAKVCS010000030.1 GCA_934725785.1 uncultured Bacteroidales bacterium
GCATGGCACACCATCTATGTGGCCATCGCGCGAGCCAACGCCATCCTCTATACCGACGCGTCCGTCATGAGCGGCATCGAGGAGTCCACGCGCAAGCAGCTCCTTGGCGAGGCCTATTTCATGCGCGGACTATTCTACCTGTGGGGCGCGCAGCTCTGGGGCGACATCCCGGCCTATTGGGCGGCGGCCGCGCCAAGACCTTGCCCTCAGGTCAGTGCCGAGGAGGTTATCTACCCGCACATACTCGCCGACTTCATGAGCGCCTATAACCTCATGAGCTACGGCAGCACCACTCAGGGCGACGGCCATGCCACAAAGGCGGCCGCCGGCGGTTATCTCGCCCGCGCCTATATGTTCTACGAGGGCTTCTACAAGAAAGCCGGCGAGCTTGCCAAGGCCAACCCCGAGGCCGTCCAGCTCCCTTCGCAGGACGGGATAAGCTCGACATCGCTCACTAAGGCCGACGTCGTGGCTGTGCTTGAGGACGTAAGGGACAAGAGCGGAAACGGGCTTATTGAGGATTACCGCCTCCTCTGGGACTACACCAACAAGTACACCGCCCCGGACTACGAATTCACCAAGGATCTTGCCGCCGCTGGCACTTTCTGGGCCGGCAACGGCAACAACGAGCAGCTCTTCCAGATCCAGTATGGCAACACAGCCTCTTGGAACGGCACCATCGGCATGGGCTTCTGCAACATGGCCTCGCTCTACAGCTCGCTCCGTTGCGACGACGACGGCAATAACCACGTCAACGGTGGCGCTGAGACATTCCCCTACGCTCAGGGCTGGGGTCAGGGCACTGTCAACGCTCAGCTTTGGGACGATTGGAGCGACTCCGACCCTCGCAAGGCGGCCTCCATCATCGACTGCCAGAACGAGCTCGAGGGCTTTGTCTTCACGACAAGCTGCACTGAGGACGCCGGCTTCTACAACAAGAAGCTCTGCGCCGTCACCACCAAGGCGAGCAACTTCGCCAGCACAACCGCTGGCCCTTACACTTTCTGGGACTTCTACCGCCAGGAGAACGGTGGCGGAGCCACTCCCGGCACGGACAACGCCATGCAGGGCTCGCACTACACCGACCTCGTCCTTATGCGTTTTGCCGACATCCTCCTTATGCACTCTGAGCTTACGGGAGACGCCTCGGGCATGAACAAGGTCCGCGAACGCGCTGGTCTCGACGCTGTCGGATACTCATGGGTCAATATTCAGAACGAGCGCCGCTTCGAGTTCGCCTTCGAGGGTCTCCGCTTCAACGACCTCCGCCGCTGGTCCGGCTACACGCCCGGCGACCAGGAGAGCCTCGCCGCCAAGACCGTTCAGCGAAAGGAGAACACCCGTGTCAACTATACAGGCAAGTGGACGACCATGCACCACGCCTCCTGCTCTTGGGCTAAGCGATATGCCGACACTCAGGGCTTCTGGCCCATCCCCGAGTCGCAGATCAACATCACGGCCGACGAGAGCGTGCTCAAGCAGAACGCCGGATGGACGGGTGGCAGCGAGTGCGTCATGACAAGCGCGCCTATCTATCAGTAACACGTCTTAGCGATTGTTCTAAAAAATCATTGTGGACAGGGCTGGCGAGGTCGTCTCGTCGCACGTCGTGAGGCCGGCGCCATTTCAAGCCCCGTCCGCATCTTAACGAACAAGATTCACAACATGAAAAAGCATTATATATTACTGGCGGCCGCTTGCGCCCTCATAGCTTGCGACCCCATTGAGGAGGATGGATCCTTCGGCGCAGTACAGGTCTCTTCCGAGGCCATTGCGGAAAGTTTCCAGCTCACGCAGACCGATGCGGACGGTAATCCTGCCGCCGACGGCAACTATTTCAAGTACACGACGTCGCCAGCACAGGTCGTCAAGGTGTACAACCTTAAGGCCGACGGGTCCGAGAATATTCTCGCGGTGGGCGCATCTGGCGAGTTTTCCATATCGCCCAAGCGCGGCTCCGACCCCAATCAGAAGTTCTACGTCTGCGTACTGAACACCGATGGCACAAAGGCCGTCGCCGAGAAGACTGTAACTGTCTTTGTCAAGCAAGATCTCTCGGAAGCCGAGAAGCTATTCTGCTCAGCCTCCGGTCGGAAAACGTACAAGTGGAACGAGTCCAAGGTTTTCTGGGGGAATATGGCATATAATGGCGATGACGGCTCACTCGTATACACTGACCAGGCCGAGAAATGGTGGGGCCTTGAAGGGACAGACGACAAAGCAGTCCAGGAGGCTTTTGCTGGTCAGCTCGATCATTCGGTCACTCACCAGCTCACTGGCGAGGAGAGCCTCAATGCCTACATGGTGTTCACTGAGGATGGCACGATAGAGAAGTACGACGGCAACGGCACCAAGCTCAACGAGACAACCTACGAGATTGTTCCTCAGACCGAGGATACCCAATGGGCCCCATACCGCCTCAAGACAGGCGAGAACTCTGTGCTTTGGCCGTTCGAGATAAATGCCGGCGGCAAGTACGTGACGGAGTTTGATGTCGTCTACATCTCGCCGTCTGCAATGGTCCTCGTCTATCCCGATGGTGGTAAGTTCGACGAGCGCGGTAATGGCAATGAGGCATCATTCTGGCAGTTTAAGGCTTCCGACCCCGTTGGCTCTATGTGCGGCGTAGACGGGAAAGCCAAGAGCTGGACTTGGAATGAGGAGAAAGTGATGTGGGGCAATATGGGCTATAAGTCTATTGATGGCTCGCTTGTCTATAAGGACCAGGCAGAGAAATGGTGGGGTGTAGAAGGTGCTGACAATGAAGCCGTCAAAGAGGCTTTCGCCGGTCAGCTCGGCCATTCTGTCACTCACCAGCTTACTGGCGAGGAGAGTCTCGATGCCTACTTCACGATGTCGGAGGATGGCGAATTAAAGAAGTATGACGGAGAAGGCAATCTTCTCAATACCACTTCTTGGTCGTTCGACTCAAGCAAGGCCGTGAAGAACAGTGATGGCACCACGTGGTGCGTCGGCCGTCTCGAGACTGGTGAGAACTCTGTGCTCTGGCCGTTCGAGATAAACGCTGGTGGAAAGTATGCAACCGAGTACGAGGTCGTTTACATCGATGACGACCATATGGTGCTTGTCTACCCCGATGGAGGCGCTTATGACGGACTTGGCTCTGGAGCCGAGGCGTCCTACTGGCAGTTCAAGGCCAAGAAAACCAAACAGTAAAAGCGGAACAGCTCATCGTAAGACATGGGTTGACTTGAGAGTCCCCGCCTTCCTGCGTCTCGCAGGGCGGCGGGGCTTTTATTTTTCTTTATTCTCGTAAGCCGTTTTCGATACTGGAGCGTTTTCTCTGTGTTTTTTTTTTCGATAGACATAGCGTATAGTGGCGTGTGGCAATAGAATTGCGCTAATATCAGGTAACATGTATCATTTTGTTGGCGTCTCGATGGCAAGAAGTCGTGCGGACGTACAAAGGAAGAGACGCGATAGGTTTTGCCTGTCGCGTCTCTTTTTTTGTGTCAGCATTGTAAGTTCGTCATTCACACGCCACTTGAACTCTTTCGCCAGACATCAGCCTCCTGGCTACGCTTTTCCTGTCTATCTCTATTGGTTTTTCGGTAAAGCCCGGGACGTTGTATGACATCATCATGTCCCTGTAATACTGCTTGGGATTTTCTTGTGGCAGCAGGAAAGGTTTCGAGGCTCTGCCCGCAGGGTCGATGTGGCATATGTAGAGGCGGGTGTGTAGGCCATCGCCACGTCGGCTCGAGAACACCACCCACCTGGAGTCTGCGCTCCACTCGTGAAAACTCTCAGCCTCACCGCTGTTTATCTCTCTTATTGGTCTTGCCTTACCTTCGGGCAGGTTCAGCAGCCAGAGGTCAGCTTCTTTGTGCCATATGGGGAATGTCCCGTAGTCGCATGCCGTGAACATCAGGAAACGCCCGTCGGGCGATGTGCGGGGGAGTGATATGCTGAGCGAATCGAGCGTCAGCACGGAGTCCGTCTTTACGCCCCATAGCCCTTTCGTGGCGTCGAACGATATTTTACGCAGGCTGTAGCGGACGCTGCGAACCTCCGATGGCATCTGGCGTGGTGTCGCGGTGCAGAAGTACAGTTCGGTGCCGTCGGCCGAGAAGCAGGGGAATGTCTCCCAACAGCTGTCAGTCTGGTTAAGGAGCGGGCTGGTTAACAGGCTGTTGCTTTCGGTATCATACGCCACTATGTCCGAGGCCACATCGAACACCTCGAGCCTTTTGTCGCTCCCTTGGTGGAAAGACTGACGCGTGGTGTTCGCCGAGAAGGCTATGTATCGGCCGTCAGGATGCCAGGCGGGGTAGGTCAGCGCACCTATCGTCCGCTGCGTGGGCGTGTTCAAGATGCCGACTTTGCCATTGAGGCTCAATATGGTGCCGCCATTATTCCCGCGCACGTGGAACACGAAGTCGTCCGATGCTCCCCGCCTCGCCGTGTGGCAGTTTATGCACGAGTTCGGTATCTCAGTGTTCTCCATTATTGCCGTTTCATCAAAAGTCGATATGTCGCGGTAATACAGCCCCATAAGGCTGTACACTTCATATCCTGGGGCAATTCGCCGATACGTCACGCCGCTTGCCGCAAGCGAGTCTTTGCTTAAGTATATTGCGAATGGACTGTATGTGCGCCATCCGTTGGCATATTTGGCCGAGACAGTGACGGTGAGACTGTCGCCACCGGCACACTTGGCGACGAGGGCGTGCCACCCGCTCTCGTCAAAATTCGCTTCAGCCCCGCTGGCCGTCAGGCTCTGGCCGTCTGGGGCTGTCACCGTTGCTTCCACAATGGATGCGCTGTCGTCCTCCATCGCGAAGTTCAGCGGGGCTATGTTTCGCGGGGCAGTCACGCCGACGTAGTCGGGCCAAATCCGCGGGGTGGAGTTCACCAGTCTGGCGTTCTGAGGGTGCTCGGCGCATGCGCTCAGAGCCGCGGCAAGTATCGCGGCTACAGGGATAGTCATCTCATTCATTGCTGCTCTCTTTTGTCGCCATTGGCGTAAAACGCCCAATAAGATGTGCCTATGTAGCCATCGTTCGCTGCCCAGGGCTGGCTTCCCGCCGCCATCATCTGGGCGAATGTGACGAACTGCCCCTTTATTGACGCATTCACCGGCCATGGCATACCGTCGAAACTTTTGTGGCCTTTGGCCCACGCCATGCACAGAGCTTCCTGGTAGTGCCTCGGCATTATGCCGGCGCCACCAGGGCGTTGTCCCAGGAGGGGGATGTAGCGAGTGAAGTTTGCCATGTCGCGCGTCACGAGTTCAAGGCACAGCAGGTAGTCCAGTGCCATACGGTTTCCCTTGTCCTGGTTGAAGAGCAGTCCGAGCATCTGATCCATCTCGCGGTCGCTGTAGAAGAAATCTTGCTTCACCCTGCGGCGGCGCAACCTCCGATACAGAGGGTGGGCGTCGACCTGAGCGTCGCTCTTTATCAGCTCTTTAGTCTTCTCCGCCCATTTGCCGTAGGCGAACGTCTTGGCCAGCAGGTCGAGATAGCGCATAGCGAGCGCATAGTGCCCGTCGACTATGGCTACCTCGGCGAGCCTCTTGGTCAGGCGTCCGCTCTTGCGCTGGTCTGGTATGGCCTCTTGCGCCTCAAATGCGAAGCGTCGGGCGGAGTTGACCATTCCGAGCTCAAAAAATATGTCGCTCGTCATCATGGATGACATCACCTCGCGGTTGAAGACGGGTATCAGCCCCTCGCTGCTCACTTGCGGGAACTCGAACATCCTGTCCGCCAGCTCGCCGCGCATGGCAAGGGCGTAGTTCACGGCTGCCAGCTCGAGAGGCGTGCGCGGTGTGTGGCGTTTGGCCTGTGCTACGGCTCCTTGCCAGTCGTGTGTGCGCATATACATGTCGTAACGCATCACGCGGTATTTCAGCCTGTCGTATGACAGTTGGCATGCGACGAAGCCGACGAGAGCCACGGTCGCCCATACGCCAACCGCCCATATCCATTTGTCCGCTCCCGCTTTTGTTTTGCCGACGCACGTCGGCCATGCGGCAACGAAAAGGATGAACAGAGTCAGCAACGCAGGGGCGTCGGGCATTCGGTATGTGTATACGCCAGCGGCAATGCGGCTAAGCGGATACGCCGACATTCGATATGCGCATATGACAGTCAGCAGCACGTATGCGGCTATGACTGCGGCGCAGATTATTTTTCCACCCCATCCTCTATCACCGCCCCTGCGGAGCAGGGCGAACGCAGCCAGCAAGTAGGCTCCTGGTCCAGCCAGGTAGAACATCAGCGGGATGGCAATGACCAAGAAAAGGAGTTCGAGCCACCTCTTCGCACAGACCTGGCAATATGCCGCGCACGTCACCAACCCCGCCAAGATGGAGACAGTGTAGCCCGCAAGGACGTTGTCGTCGCCCTGGATGACGAGAAGTCCCGCCGCGGGGACGAACGACAGCGAGAAAGCGGCTCCCGAAGAGCCACCCGCACCTCTCGCAAGCCGCCATGTGAGCCTTTGGACGGCGAGCAGCATCGCTGTCGCTATGACAGCCCCGAGCCACAGCGGGTTGTAGAATTGGGTGAGGAACTCGCCGACATAAGCCGCCGCTCCTCCAGGCGCAGACAACCGCTCCGTCAGATAACCTCCGCTGAAGAGGAACATCTGCATCTCCTCAGCGAAAGAGAGGGCCTCGGGGTGGTAGAATCGCCAGAAGCAGAATATGCCAATGGCGGATGCCGCGGTCATTACGCATCGTAATGCGGTCTCTTGCCTCTTCGTCATTTGTCCAATTTCTCCCGACCGAGAACCATTCCATTGAGAAATTTGGCCACAGGGGTGCCGGGCATGCTGTCCGCCATACGCTCCGTGGCCTGTCGGTATGCGGCTCGTGCGGCTTTAGCCTGCGCCTTCACAGCGTCTCCGGCCACACTGTCCCCGGCTGCGTAGAAGTTGTTGTATGCCGTGCTGAGAGCGGCGGCAGCAAGCCTGTAGTCTGCGGTGCGGTCTTTCCAAGCCTGCAGTGAGTCGTTTTGTGGCGTGCCGCCGCCAAAGCTTATCGAGTCGATTGTCACAGCTACGTCTCCCGGCTCCGTTGCCAGGAGCAGGCGCTGCAGCCCGAACCGCGTGCGCCAGCTCAGCCGGATGTCATACAACGTGCTCTTAGTTGTGGAGAGGTTGAACTCGTTGCCCGTTATCTTGGCGGAGTCCATCCCCGTCTCCTTCACGTCATACATCGGGACGAAGTAGACGTACTCGCCGTCCCATTTGTCGGAGGGTAACGTCCCGTGGATGCGGCATTCACCGCAAGGCCCGTCGTTAGCGCATGCTGACAGGACAAGGCTGCTCGTTGCGATTTTCAGGATGTTCGGAAATCTCATTTTTCTGTGATTATGGTCGGGGTGGGAGGGGCGATGCCTAACCACTTGCCTTCGGGAGGACGCGCTCTGTCTATCGTATATCCCAATATGAACAAGGTTTCGTACGCATCGTTTACGGGCATCGCATGAATGTGCCCCCCCCCTATCTGTAAAAATTTGTGCAAATGTACAAAAAGACGCTCGGAATATCTATTTTAGCCAACGTTATGCGCACGTCCAATCGCACTGTGGCAGCCTTGGCGATAATCTTCTTTGTGGCCTTGGCCGTATTCTTTTTCTTCCTGTGCTGCTACCCTTACCATTTTTTTCACAGGGAGCAGTACTCGCTTTTCCTCCCGTGTGGCGAGTTCGTCCGCCAGATGTTCAGCCAGGGGGTCTATGACGAGCGCTCGTGGTTGCCGGCTGTCGCTGGCGGCTATCTCACCCAGTTCTACTATTATGTCGGTGGTGGTCCTGCCGTAGTCTCCGCTGTTGCCCTCGCCCTTGGGCTCTCAGCCTTCGCGTGCCTTCGCCGCCTCGGCGTTGGGGTCCGGGCCTCGCTCGCTGTGTCCGTTGCCCTCATTCTGTGGGAGGCTGGCAGGCAGTGCGTGGGCGAATATCCGCTCTCCTCGTCGTTGTCGCTTCTGTCCGGGTGCCTTGCCGCGCTGGCCTACCCCGCCAAGGCTTCCGCCTGGGTCAGGAGCGCGGCGTTTGTCGTCATATCCGCGCTGTGCGTCACGTCTTTGGGCTACGGGGGCTTTGTCAGCGCCGCCTATGTGGGCGTGGTCGAGGCCATGCGCCGCCTGGGGGTGAGGATGGTGGCGGCCTTCGCTGTCCTCATCTTTGTGCCGCACGGCGGGTTCAAGGGCGGCGTGTGGTTTGGACATCCCGATTTTAAGGCCGAGGCCGTCTTGCGGGCGGATGTTAGGACGAGTCGCGGGGTGCGCCTCTCCGCGGCGGACTTTCCCGAGTGTGTCACGAGAGGCGGCATCGGCAATGCGTTGCGGACTCTCAGTCTCGTAAGGAACAATGCCGACGCCGCCGTCGACAGCCTCAACTTCAAGAGAGACGTGCTTTTCCTCCCGGTCGACCCTTCGGGCGGATATATGCAGTTCACCGCGGCGGGCGAGGTCTGGTTCGCGCTCGGCGACATGACGATGGCGGAGCATGCCACACAGCTCGGCATGATTTTCTCCCCGTCTTGCTCGGGGGCGCGCCACGTCCGCCGCCTTGCCGAGATTAACATTGTCCGGGGCGACGCGTCCGCCGCCTCGAAGTACCTCCACATCCTCGGCCGTACGACCGTCCGCAGTCAGTGGGCGTCGGCCTGCTCGGTCAAGTGGGCTGGCGGGTGTCTCAGCCCGCGTCTTGAGGCTTTGCGCGGCTTAGCTCCTCGCTCCGACACTCTCCGCTCTTCCGCGGACTACCGCCGCTCCCTCCGCAACTTGCTCTCTGCCAACCCTCACAACGACATGGCGCGGGTCTACCTCTTGGCTCTCGACATGCAGGGCAAGGCTTTGTCCGACTTTGTTGACGATTATCTCGCCTATGGGCGCATGCGCATGACGCGCGCTTACGCCGAGGCCCTTATGGCGGCGATGGCAACGGCCCCGCCAGAGGCCCGGGAGAGGCTGGGGGCCGTCCGTGTGCCAGGAGCCGTCGTGCGCGACTTCGAGCGCTTCAACGACATGCTCGGGCGTCGCGACGTCGAGGCCATGCGTCGCGAGTTCGCCGGCTCCTACTGGCTGTATTGCCAATTAAACGAGTGATATGAACTGTTTGTCTAAGTTGTGGCTCGCCGCCGCGGCCTTGCTCCCCTCGTGCGTCCCCGATTTCCCTCGCGACGCCCCGTGCGCCGTGTCCGACCTTTACCCGGACTATCGGGGCGTCACCGTCCCCCGCGCGGTGGCCCCGCTCCGCTTCATGCTCCGCTCCGACAGCGTGGATGCCGTGTGCGCTGTATTCCGTGCTGGCGGGCGCGAGGCTGTCGTCTCTGCCCGCGGGCGCAAGGTCTTGGTCTCCGAGGCCGAGTGGCGCTCGCTCTTGGCCGACACGGCATGCCACCGAGTCAGCGTCGAGCTGAGTTATCGCTCGGGTGGAGGGTTCCGCCGCGACACCTTCTCGGTTTTAGTGTCGGATGACGAGTTCGACCCTTACGTCACGTATCGGCTCATCGAGCCGGGCTACGAGGTGTGGAACGCCATTCAGATAGAGGAGCGCGACATGACCTCGTTCAGCACCAGGATCTTGGCGGACAACTCGTCTCTTGGCGGGAAGTGCATGAACTGCCATGTGCACGGGCAGCGTGGCGAGACCTCACTCTTCCACCTCCGCGGCGACGGCGGGGGTTCGCTCCTCGCAAGGGGCGGCGAGCTGCGCAAGCTCGTGCTGCGGAACGACTCCATGCGCGGCGGCGCTGTCTATGGAGACATTGACACCTCGGGCCGCTTCGGGGTTTTCTCCACCAATGTGATAATCCCGCTGCTGCACTCCGAGGGCAGTCGCCGCCTGGAGGTCTACGACACCGAGAGCGACCTCTGCATAGCCGACTTCGACCGCCGGCGCATGATTCTCTCCCCGGTTGTCTCGCGCCCCGACCGTCTCGAGACGTTCCCTTGCTTCTCGCCCGACGGGCGGAGCGTCTATTTCTGCTCGGCACCGATGGTCAGCCTGCCCGACAGCATTCGCTCTTTGCGCTACTCCATTCTGCGCGTCGGGTTCGACGGGGCCGAGTGGGGCGGGAGGGTCGACACCGTATGGGGC
>CAKVCS010000031.1 GCA_934725785.1 uncultured Bacteroidales bacterium
GCCCTGCGCGTGCCTGACGGATACATCTGCGCCCACGCCAACCAGAGCCGCATTGGCAATTGGCAGAAGCTCGGACTGGCTGAGGACGACATCATAGCGTCGAAGGACGTCATATCGTTCGCCAGGCGTATGGGGTGGTTTTCCGGAAAAGACGAGGACTTCTCGTGGAAAGAGGCCTACTGCAAGCCCGACTTCGAGTCGCGGCGCCTGTGCGACGCCCGCGCGTGGAGCTTCTTCCGCCGCCACGCAGACGGCATGGACAAGTACTTGCCATGGGCCCTCGGTCGCGATGCCTCGGCCGGCGATATGCCGCTATGGGTCAAGCCCAGCCACCCCGTATCACTCCACGACGTCATGATGGGCATGCGCGACCACTATGAGGGCACACCGCTCAGCCTTGCCGACACCACCACCCTGGCCGGAGGCCCTTGGCTCATGCCCTATCGCCCCACGCCGCTCACATTCAAGGGCGGCGACGGCAAGGAGTATTTTTGGGAGAGGCCCACGAGCACCCAGCAGACGGCGTTCACTTTCGTCGCGCAGCTGCGCAAGTCCATGCCAAGCCACATTGGCGGCATACTCTGGTTTGGCAATGATGACGCCAATATGGTGGCCTATACGCCGGTCTATTGCGCCTCGACGCGCCGCCCCCTATGCTACAATACGCCGGGGGCCGATGCCGTGACATTCTCGTTCCAAAACGCCTTCTGGGTCTGCAATTGGGTCGCCAACATGGTCTACCCGCGCTATTCTGCGTTGTTCCCCGACCTGGAGGCGGTGCGGGACTCGCTCGAGGCGTCGTTCGCCGAGCGCCAGGCGGACATCGAGGCCCGGGCGGCCGCCATGCCCAAGGATCGCGCCGTGGCGTTCCTCAACGACTACTCGGTGGCCTGCGCCGCCGAGATGATGGAGAAGTGGAACGCCTTGGCCATGCTGCTTATCGTCAAGCACAACGATATGGCTCTCAAGCCGCAGAACCCCGACGGCTCTTTCGCTCTTACGCCCGAGGGGCTTGGCCGGCGAGTCTCACGCCCGGGCTATCCGTCTGCGGCCCGTGCCCTGCTCGTAGGGCAAAAGGCCGTTGAGGCGGAGTAGGCTGGTCTGCTCTTACCCGCCTTCCCCTGAGGCGGCATCGGGAGCGCTCTTTACTCCTTAATTCCATATCCCCGTGGCATGCGCGACAAGCCTGCTGCGGGGACTTCTCTTGCGTTCCCGCGTCAAGTCGTGCCGGCTTCATGCGAATCCGTGACGTTGCCAATCCTTCGCCTGCGGCTTGGTCGGTGTGGGGTGGCTCGCCGACACGCACGCCTTGCGTGTCTCGCCGTCTCTATTTTTGTCTCGCCAGTCCTAACCTTGTCGGCGTCTGGATTACATAAAATGGCGCCGCCCAAAGCCTGTCAGAGGGCTTTGGGCGGCGCGCGTCGTTCTGTTTGTTTGCCGGAGCCTGGCTAATCCATTCCGAGGAGCCTCGTCGCGAGGTCTTCAAGGTCTTGATAGTCGTTGGTCAACTCTTTCATGAGTTCCGCGCGGCCGCCTCGGTCGCAGCTGCGGAGAATCTCGTAATATATCGCCATGCACCGCTGTATGCCAGAGTAGGCCGACGCGAGCAGCTCAGGTTTCAGGTTCATGTAGAAGTTGAGCTCCTGGCGGTTGTCTTTGGCATACTCGCGCAGTATGGCGTCGCCCTTGTCCGGAGCGCCGGCTATGTAGTAGTCCTCCGCCATCTGGACGCTCAGGAAGTTGTGCGGGATGGCCCAGCTCGGCAGCTCGGTCTGTATCTTGTCGAGCACCTCTATGGCCTTCTCGCGCTTGGAGGCGGAGTCCGGGCTTGTCTGAGCCTCGGTAAGCAGAGCCGTGGCCAGGCGGGTCAGGTGCATGCGCATGTTAGATCCCATCCGGCTCTTGTTCTCGTCGAGGTAGAGGCCCGGCTGGTTGAAGAAGCCCCAGCGGAACTTGTTCATCACGTTGTCATACATCTTCTCGGTGCTCACCGTGCCGCTCACGCCCGTGCGGTCCGTCTTGCCATATATTGGCACTATGCGCTGCGCCAGTCCCTCGAGCTGGAAGTAGCAGTCCAGCCCGCAGTAGTTCTCGCGCCCTACTGTTACGGCGTAATACAGGGGGCGGCCCCAGTTGCAAGACGAGAGCATGTCGAGCACCATGAGCTGGTTCTTCAGCAGGTATGAGCCGCCGGTGTTTATGTTTATCCGCTTGGCTATCTTGTCGGCCTTGTCGGCGGGCACGGCTCCGTTCCGGACGGCTGCGGCCGAGTCCACGGGCAGGTAGAACTTGCGGGCGGGCATGAAGCATATCCTGCCTGCGGCGCCTGCCAGCTGCTTGGTGCGCGGGTCCTCGCTGCGGACGAAGTTGAGGGCGTCGCGCAGGTCGAGCCCGTCTTTCCACTTGTTGCTCTCTACGAGGTATATCACGTCGCGGTCATGCGTATACTGGTCGTGGGTGAATGATATTGGCAGCGGGTCGCTCTCGTAGGCTTTGCGCTTCATCTGGTCGCAATACCACTCGGTCTGCAGATACGAGAGGTTGCAGACGCGCACGTCCGTGCGGCAGCCCTCCACCTCCTGGGCGTACCACAGGGGGAAGGTGTCGTTGTCTCCATTGGTGAATATCACGGCGTTCTCCTCGCACGAGTTCAGATAGTTATATGCCACGTCGCGCGCTATGGTGCAGCCGGAGCGGTCGTGGTCGTCCCAGTTCTGCTCGGCCATGATGCCTGGCACGAATATCAGGCTTGCCACCGAGGCTACGGCCGTGGCCGCCATCTTGGGGCACTTGAGGTTGACGAGCCACTCTATCAGTTGCAGCACGCCCAGGCCAATCCATATGGCGAAGGCGTAGAAGGATCCGGCGTACGCGTAGTCGCGCTCGCGGGGCTGGAGCGGCGTCTGGTTGAGGTAAAGCACTATGGCGAGGCCCGTCATGAAGAAGAGCAGCATCACCACCCAGATGTCTTTCTTGTTACGTCCCGCATGGACGAAAAGGCCGGCCAGGCCCAGCAGGAGGGGCAGCATGAAGTACGTGTTGTGACCCTTGTTCTGCTTAAGCGAGTCGGGCAGCAGGTCCTGGTCGCCATAGAGGGCGTTGTCTATGAACGGTATGCCAGAAATCCAGTTGCCGTGCGTCAGCTCGCCGTGGCCTTGGATGTCGTTCTGGCGGCCGGCGAAGTTCCACATGAAGTAGCGGAGGTACATGAAGTTGATCTGGTAAGAGAAGAAGAACTTCAGGTTCTGCATGCCCGTGGGGATGTCTATCACCTGCTTCTCGCCGTCTTTGGTCACCCTCACCTTCTGGCCGTTAGACCCGTTATAGCCGCTCCAAGCCTTGTATTGCTCCACGTGGGCCGGGTTGTTGCTATACATCCTGGGGAAGGTGACGCAAGCCTGGTAGTCGTACTGCGTCTTGTGGTCGGCCACGACGTATTTGCCGTCCTTTATCATATATACAGGTGCGCCATCGCCCGACTGTTCGCTGCGCTCTGCGAGCGGCGACGCGAACGTCTGGCCGCGGAACAGGGGGCGGTCGCCATACTGCTCGCGGTTCAGGTAGTCAATGAGCGAGAACACGTTGTCCGGGCTGTTCTGATCCATCGTAGGGTCGGCGGCCGAGCGTATCACGACCATGGCGAACGACATGTAGCCGAGGACGATGACCGACGTGCAGGTCAATATGGTGTTCCAGACGGCATGGCCGTGGCGGAGCGTGTATATCATGCCGAATATGAGGCCGGCTATGAGTAGCACCATCCAGAATATGGCGCCCGAGTTGAGGCCAAGCCCGAGGCTGTTGACGAAGAGGAGGTCGAACCAGCCGGCTATCTTGACAAGGCCGGGTATGATGCCGTAGAGCACTGCGCCAAGCGCCACGCACGACACGGCCAATGCGCATACGACGCCGCGGGGGGTCGCCTCATACTTGCGGAAGTAATACACGAGTCCGATGGCCGGTATGCATAGCAGGTTGAGAAGGTGGACGCCTATCGAGAGGCCCATAAGGTAGGCTATCAGCACGAGCCAACGGTTGCTGTGAGGCTCGTCGGCGACGTTCTCCCACTTCAGGATGCACCAGAACACGGCGGCCGTGAAGAGCGACGACATCCCGTACACCTCGCCCTCGACGGCCGAGAACCAGAACGTGTCCGAGAATGTGTAGGCGAGTGCGCCGACCATCCCGGCCCCCATCACAGCCCACGTGCGCCATGCCTCCGGCTCGCCGTCCGCACCCTTGGCCGAGCCGTCTATCATCACCTTGCGAGCCAGGTGAGTGATGCTCCAGAACAGGAAAAGGATGGTGAACGCGCTTGCCAACGCGCTCATTATGTTGATGGACTTAGCCACGAGCGTCACGTCGGGCGCCGCGATGGCGAACATCCGCGCTATGATCATGAAGAGGGGGGCTCCGGGAGGGTGGCCCACCAGAAGTTTGTCTGCGGTCGATATGAACTCTCCGCAGTCCCAGAAACTTGCCGACGCCTCTGTCGTCAAGATGTAGGTGATGGCCGAGACGAGAAACGCCACCCAGCCCATCACGTTGTTAATAAGTCTGTATTGCTTCATCCTTTTCTTGAGCCGTCTCCGCGGCTTTCGGGTTTGTTTTCTTGCGGCGCGGCTCCCCGCGCACGCTGCTCCTTAAAGCAGCAAATTTATAACCTTTCCGCAAAACTTCCCTTCGCCGGGTGGCTTTAGCACCGTCTATTCATCTTTCGCCGCCTTTTTTTCAGCCAACATATCCATCCTCATGGCAAGTGTGACGGCCGTCGGCTCAAATGACTATATTTGCCATGGCAAGGTTACCAGCTATTAATAAGAATACAGCAATACAGTGGCAGTAAGCAAGTTTCTTGGCGTCAGCGCCAAAGATGTTTTAAATAAGGTCGGCGCGGCTGTGCGCGCGTCCGATGTCGACGGCGGGCATTTCATCTTCGCCCGCGCCATCTTCGTCGACGCTCTCGCCCTCAGGCTGCAAGCCCCGGCGGCCGTCAGTAAGTCGAAGCCTCTCCTCAACACGGCCGCGCAGGTGTTCAGCTATGTGTTCGACAAGCTCCCCTCGTTGTCGGTCTACATGTCCACACAGTCGTATCGCACGGAGAGCGTGGCTATCGACCGGCGCTACGAGTTCTCCGACGAGGAGGACAAGTATGTCGTCGTCGAGATGCGGAGGAGCCTGCGCGTCACCCTCCTTGCCAATTTCGCGAGTCGCACGTTCTCCTGCTGGGTGATGCCATCCGCGGGCCCTTACCTCACGGGCTGGCGCGACTTGGATCACTTCGACTTCCTCAGGCTGGACGATGTGCTGTCCCTCATAGCTGGGTTCGACGACAGTCTCGACGCCATAGACGCCGCGTGCGACGAGCACGTCAACGCCGCCGCAAGGCGAGCCAAGGTGACCGCGGTCGTCCGCCAGACCAGCAAGTCGGTGGTCGAGAGCGTGGCCAGGGCCGCGGGATTGAAGGTCTCCTTCTCAGTGAAGCCGCAGAACGGGCACCTGCTGGCCGCTTTCGACATGCCGAACAGGCTGGAGCTCTCCATGCGCATCGACAATGTCGAGCCTGCCGAGCTGCAGGCCCACGTGAATGCCGTGGTGAGGCTCGCTGCCGACATGGCCGAGCTCCCCAAGGGGTTCACTTTCCGCAGGTCTACAAGCTCAAGAGGATAATGTTGCAATATGATATACGTTAACACAAAGGAATTGGCTGCCGTCCTTGAGCGCACGCCGCGCAGGCAGAACGTCATGCTCGTCGGCAAGCACGGCATCGGCAAGAGCGAGATTCTCACCGCGTACTTCGCCTCCAAGGGGATGAGGGTCGTCACGCTCTTCCTTGGGCAGATGAGCGACCCTGGCGACCTCATTGGCCTGCCGTCGCGCGACGAGAAGGAGGGGCGGACGGTTTTCCTGCCGCCATACTGGTTCCCCACCGATGGACAGCCGGTGGCACTCTTCCTCGACGAGCTCAACAGGGCGCGCCCCGAGGTCCTGCAGACCATTATGGACTTGGCTCTCAACCGCAGGCTCGCCGGCCGTTCCCTGCCGGAGGGCAGCACTGTCATATCGGCAGTCAATGACGGCGAGGAGTATCAGCTGACCGACCTTGACCCCGCCCTCGTCTCGCGTTTCAACGTCTACGGGTTCCGACCCTCCAAAGACGAATGGATGCTCTGGGCCAGGGAGAATGGTGTCGACGGCCGTGTCGTGGACTTTATCAATGAGAACTCCGACTGGCTCGACGGCAACCCGCTCGACGACAAGAACATCGACCTCGGGCTCGAGAAGACGCCCGACCGCCGCGCGTGGAAGAAGCTCTCCGACGTCATCAAAGGGCGGGATGCGTTCGACCCCGCCGACGCCAAGATTTTCGCCGGTATTGTCGGCGTGCCGGCGGCAAGCAAGTTCATCGAGTTCGCAAGGGAGGACCGCGTCGTCTCGGCCGAGAAGGTGCTTTTGCGCTTCAACGACGTCAAGGCTCTGATAGAGAAATACAAGGTCCACGAGCTCACCACGCTCAACGACTCTATTTTTGTCTTCATCGAGGCCCATGCCGCGTCAATGGAGGCGGACAAGGTCAAGCAGATGGCTGACGGGCTGACGGCCTACGTCACCCTGCTCTCCAAAGGCCGACGCAAGGAGGCGCTGGCCGAGTTCGTCAACAACTATAACTCAGGGGCCTATTCGCTCACCCCGGCATTCGTGGGCGTTAACTGCCCTGCCGCGCTCGCCGTTATCACCAAGTTCATAAGTACTCTCTGACCCACCAGTTTACCCGACCCTCCATGGCGGATATTACAGAAAATGCCTTAAGGCGCATCGAGGACGAGGTGCAGTCAAAGTGGTTCTTCTCCGAGCCGGCGCTCCACACCATGGTGTGTACCCACGAGTTTGTGCCAAACGCCGACATCCAAGTCCCGTTCCGATGCGGGCGCGGGCGTATTGAATTCAACCCGTCATTGGTGCTCGGCGAGTCCAAGCAGCGGCTCGAGGAGTATTTGCGGGCCGAGGTGATCCGCATAATGCTCAAGCACCCCTACGAGCGCCAGCCCGACGCCTCGCCAAGGATACGCCTCAAGGCCAGCAATATGGTCCTGACGCAGCATTACAACTTCCGCAACATCAAGCTGGACAGTCCATCCGACGACCGCCTGCCATACGATAAGTATTTCGAGTGGTACGCCAAGCGGCTCAAGGCGGCCGAGCAAGAAAATAAAATGAACGCGCCTGGCGCGCCTGGTGGCGGTGAAGGCAATGGAAGTGGCGAGGGCGAAGACCCGAAAACCAACAAGACGGCGGACAACTCGACCCCAAGCGACGCAGAACACGACGGACACAAGCGGCCATCGCCTGCTGGCCGGAATGGCGGGGCTGGTGGCGGCACTGGCAGCGGGGACGCTCCGGCTGGCGATGGCGGGGCTGAGGCCGCCCCTCGCGGGGCCGGCGGTGGCTCGGGCTCCGCGGCCGGCGGGATGGCCGATGGCGCTAATCCCGATTCGTCCAGGTGGTCGGAAAAGGAGTCTCATGACGGCTCTGGCTCGTCGGGCGAAACCGACAGGCAAGACGAGATGGCGGCAGACGGCGAGGCGGGCGCACCCCCCTCGCCACTCAGCGCGGCCGATTGCCAGGCCGAGCTCTGGGAGGAGGATCAGCTCCGCCAGTGCGCGATAAACGAGAAGATTGAGGCCATCAGGGAGTGGGGCTCGGTTCCCGGGAGTCTTGTCGAGGCCATCATATCGTCCACGAGGCCAAAACTCGACTACCGCAAGGTGCTGTCCGGCTTCCGCGCCTCGGTGATATCATCGCGCAGGAGCCTCACGCGCATGAAGCCCAACCGCCGCACCGACTTTCAGAATATGGGGTCGATCTACAGGCTCAGGTCCAGCATCCTTGTGGCTGTCGACACGAGCGGTTCGGTCTCCTCCTCTTGCCTGTCGCTCTTCCTGGGCACGGTTAACAAGTTTTTCCGATATGGCGTGGAGAGTGTGGATCTCATCATGTTCGACTCTCAAGTGCGAGGCGAGCCTGTCCCGCTCAAGAGGGCGAGGCCTTCGCTCCGCATGTCCGGCCGTGGCGGCACGGACTACCAGCCCGTGTTCGATTTTATGAGGGACGGCAAGTCCTACGACGGCCTCATAGTCCTGACCGATGGCTACGCGCCACCGCCCGTGGCCCATGGCAGGCGGCCCAAGGTCGTGTGGGTCCTGACGTCCAAAGCCGATTATGACGACAACGCCGAGGCCCTCTCGCATCTCGGCCGGTGCTGTTACTTAGAGGAGTGACGCCAGCCGTCTGTCTACGGTCGGTGAGAGACGGGGCGGGCGCCATATGTCGCTTTTTTGTGGCGCGAGGCTCGTCCCGTGCGTCCCATTTTTCATAACTTTGCGCTGCCCGCCCGCGAGCGGGCCTACTCTTAGTCTTACAGAAATAACACACACAGGCCTTGAATATCCTCCTTATCGGTTCCGGCGGCCGCGAAAACGCCATAGCATGGAAGCTCAAGCAGAGCCCTTCACTTGACAAACTCTTCATTGCGCCGGGCAATGCGGGCACGGCGCCGCTCGGGCAGAATGTGTCCCTCGACCCCAATGACCATGCGGCTGTGTGCGACTTCATCGTGTCCAGCAATGTCGACATGGTCGTCGCTGGTCCCGAGGAGCCACTCGTCCGCGGGCTCCATGACGCCATTCTCGCCGACCCGCGCACGGCCTCCGTCCCCGTCATCGGGCCGCAGGCCCACGGGGCCAAGCTCGAGGGCAGCAAAGATTTCGCCAAGGCCTTCATGATGCGCCACGGCATCCCGACGGCGCGCTACCGCAGTTTCACCTCGGCCAACGCGGCAGAGGGTGAGGTCTTCCTGGAGGAGCTGCGTCCGCCATACGTTCTCAAGGCCGACGGCCTCGCTGCGGGCAAGGGCGTTCTGATCGTTGAGGACCTCGCCGAGGCCAAGAAGGAGCTGCGGGCAATGCTCGGCGGCATGTTCGGCTCAGCCTCCGCCACTGTCGTCATTGAGGAGTTCCTCTCGGGCGTGGAGCTGTCAGTCTTCGCCCTTACCGACGGCAAAGGCTACGTCCTCTTGCCCGAGGCTAAGGACTACAAGCGCATCCGCGACAACGACGAGGGCCCGAACACTGGCGGCATGGGCGCCGTGTCGCCAGTCCCATTCGCCGACAGCGCCTTCATGGCCAAAGTCGAGGAGCGGATAGTCCGCCCAACGGTCGACGGGTTGCGCAAGGATGGCATACCATATAAGGGTTTCATCTTCTTCGGCCTTATAAACTGTGGTGGCGAGCCGTTCGTCATAGAGTACAACGTCCGCATGGGCGACCCGGAGACAGAGGTCGTCATGCCGCGCCTCCAGTCCGACCTTGTCGAGCTTTTCCGCGCCACCGCCGAGGGCAGGCTCTCCGCCGAGACGGTCAAGATTGACCCGCGCGTCTGCACGACGGTCATGCTCGTCTCGGGGGGCTATCCCGGCTCATACGCCAAGGGGCTGCCTATGACGGGCTTCGGCAGCGTGGATTCTGACTCCATCCTCTTCCACGCCGGGACAAGGCAGGCAGATGGCGACGTCGTCACCAATGGCGGGCGCGTCATTGCCGTGTCATCCCTCGCCGAGGACATTGAGGGCGCCCTCGCGCGCTCATACCGCAACGCTGAGAAGATCAAGTTCGACGGCCGTTTCTTCCGCCACGACATTGGTCAGGACATGATAAAGATCCGCGACCAGCGCGCCGCCAAGTAACGCGAGCGCCCCGATGATTGTCCGTTTCTTCTCGCGTGGCAGCCTGCTGGCCAATCTGGCCGTCCTCGCCCTGCTCGTTCTGCTCAGGCTCAGGCTCATCCTTCATCCTGAGTTCTACGT
>CAKVCS010000032.1 GCA_934725785.1 uncultured Bacteroidales bacterium
CTGCCGGCCTATGAAGACCCTGCCCGTAAGGTTGAAGTCGACGGCCTGATAATTGGCGTCGAACGAGCCGTAGCGGGTAAGCGAGCCCCACGTCTTCTTGTCGTTATACCCATACTTGCGGTATCCGACCTCACCGCCGAGGCCTATGGCCTGGTTCATCTGCTTCATGACGTCGGCGTAGACCACAAAGCCCGTCTTTGCCACATCGTTGAAAGCCAGCTCATCGCCGCCGCGCCCAAGACCGAGCGGGACGGCGAAACCAACATGGCCGCCGGCATACAGCTGCCCCACGAGAAATGACGTGTTCTGCTTGCGCGACAACATGGGCCTTGGCGCGAGGGCAGCATCGGCCGAGGCCGAGCCCTCCGCAAGGGCGGAGGCGGAGAGCGAGAGGAGGGTGAGAGCGGTGACGATTTTCATCTGTCTATATGTTTTGGGGTGGTTATCTCAACATGTTAAAAGGATACTTCCCTAAAAGAAGCGTGCCGGCGAGACGTCCGTGAAGTCGCCTATCACGTCATCGGCGAGGGGTGAGACCACGGAGCGCGGGAACGTTGTCGCGAGACCGACTGTGTACATGCCCGCGGCGCGTCCGGCGCGCAGGCCGTTCTGCGAATCCTCGAACACGACGCACTGCGACGGGAGGCAGCCCAACATCTCCGCGGCCTTCAGATAGCAGTCTGGCGCGGGCTTTGAGCGCGGCGTGAGCTCGGCCGTCACCACGGCGTCGAACATATCGTAGAGCCCTGGCACACTGCGCCTCACGCTGCGCATCTTGCTCTCGTCGGAGCTGGTGACGATGGCCGTCTTGTATCCCGAGGAGCGGAGCGAGCGTATGAACTCGGGGGCGCCGGGAATGAACTCGTATTTCATCTCGTTGGCCTCGAAATCCCACAGCATGCGCCCTACCTCGGCTTGGCGCGCCTCGTCTCCGTGGAAGTAGGTCTCGAAGATGTTCGTAAGAGTGGTGCCCTTTATACGCTTGTGGAAGTCGGGCATCTCGGGGTGGTACTTTTGGCCAATGCGACCCCATATGATGTCATACTGCCGCTCTGTGTCGAGTATTACCCCGTCGAGGTCGAAGAGGGCTGCACGCTTGGGCGGCTCGAAGGCCTCGATGAACATCTTGTAGGCCGAGAAGGGGAGCGACGCCCCGTCGACAACCATCGCGGCCTTGCGGTAGAACGGCTCGCGCGCCTTGAGCTGCGAGGCGATGAAGGCCTCAAGCTCCTCGTCGGTCTTGCCGGCAATGAGCGGCCGCTTGGCCTTGGCCGGGGCGAGACGCTTGGCGAGCTCGGCCGGCGAGACATTGATGTATATGGTGAGGCCGCTGGCGTTCATGACATCCACGTTGCCATGGAAGCATGGAGCGCCTCCGCCCGTGGCTATGACGACGTCCTTCTCCTTGGCGAGGCTGGCCAGCGCCTCGGCCTCGGCCCGGCGGAAGGCTTCCTCGCCCCGCGTCGCGAAGAATTCGCTTATCGTGCAGCCGATGCGCGCCTCGACATAGTCGTCCATATCGATGAAACGCCATGTGAGGTCATCGGCCACATAACGCCCGATGGTGGACTTGCCAGAGCCCATATAACCTATGAGGAAAACACGTTCTACCATGTCAAACAGGATTGCATAGAGACCTTACTTGTGAAGAGACGCCCTCGTGGCGAAGGCTACGCCGTCTTGCGCCCGCCGGCATTCTTGGCGGAGACTATTTGCGCGAGGGCGCGGCTCATCTGGTCGGGGCAGCTGGTGGGCTTGAGGCCGCACTTGATGCCTCCGAGGGTGGCGGCGACCTCGGCCGCAGGCCTTCCCTCCATGAGGCGGCAAAGCCCCTGCAAGTTGCCGTGGCAACCACCCAGGACCTCGGCGTGGCGCACGACGCCACTCTCGTCAACGTCAATCTTGAAGAGTTTGCTGCAAACGCCCTCAGGCTTATACTCGTAAATCATTGTCTTGTGGAATTTTTTACATGCGCAAATTTAATACGTTTCGGCAGAAAAAAGCGCAAAGAGCCGATGGCCGGGGACAAGCGGACTCAGGCTCTTTGCCAAAGAAGCTCCACTATGGCGGGGAGAGGGGCGCAAGGCGCGCTACCGCGCCTCTACGCAGGCATACAGGTCGACAAGCGAGAGCTGATATTCGGCCTCGGCATTGACAGCTTCACGAGCCGCGTCGTAATACAGGTTTTCGGCCATCAGGGCCTCGGTTGCCGATATCTCGCCCGCCGAGAGAGCCCGCAGGGCAAGGTCGCGCCCATCATTCCTCTCGACGCTCTCGCGGAGCTCGGCTGCCACACGGCCGAGCATCAGCGACCTGTTGAACGCCGCCTGAAGCGCGAGGCGCACCGCCTGCCGCTCCGCCTCCACCCGCGACTGGGCGGCGAGGGCGGCAAGACGCGCCTGCTCGACCCTCCGCCTTGCCGACCACACGGGGAGCGAGACCGCAAGCGTGACGCCTTGATAGCTCTCGCTCGGCGTGAACTCGCCCATGTAGCCTATGGAGACCTGCGGCATGGCGTTGGCCCGGGCCACGCCGACGTCCGCCGACGCCACCCTGTGGCGGGCATTGGAGAGGGCGAGCGCGGATATCCGGCCCTCGACCGACGCGTACCACGTGTCGAAGTCTCCACCGATAGAGCCAACGGCCGCAAGCGCGGTGTCCGCCACGGCCATAGCCTCACCGCCATTGAGCGCGGCGAGGGTGGCCATATGCCCATCGAGCTCGGCCTGAGCCTTGGTAAGCTCGGCAAGGGCCTGCGCGCGCGACATGTCGGCGCTGGCCACGTCGGACTGACGCCCGCTGCCCGCAGCCACGCGCCCGCGGGCAATCCGCACGAGCCGGCCCGAGTTGACGAGCCGCATGGAGAAGAGCGAGACGAGCATGTTGCACTTGACCGCCCCCACGTATGCTCGGCAGGCCCGGGTCAGGACGTCCTGACGGCTGACGGCGTAAGAAGCCTCGGCAAGAGAGTCGACGGCATCCGCGACGGCGCGGCGGCGGCCGGACAGCGCGGCCCAGTCGAGTCCCTGCGACACGCTCACATCCTTGCGCCCGTGCCACAGGTAGCCAAAGGAGACCTCGGGCGCGGGCATGGCGGCGTCGGCCCTGGCATCGGCCTTGGCGGCGTCGGCCTCATGACGGAGGGCCTTCAGCTCGGGATTTTTCGCCTCGATGCTGGCGAGCGTCTCGGGGAGGCCCATGAGAGCCTGCGCTGACGCCATACGGGGCAGGGCCGAGACTATGAGAAGAAAAAGAAAAATCTTCATTCCTTATGGTTTATGTCTGAAAATCTTTACCGCCCGGCGCGGATGGTTCCGCCCTGTCGGTTTATGGCCATGTACATGATGGGTATGATAAAGCCGTTGAGCAAAGTGGAGGAGACGAGTCCGCCGAGGAGCACTTTTGCCATAGGGCTCTGAATCTCGTTGCCCGGGAGGTCTCCACCGACGACGAGCGGGAGCAGGGCGAGAGCTGAGGTCAGAGCTGTCATGAGAATGGGGTTGAGCCTGTCGGCAGAGCCCAAGGTGACGCTCTCGGCAAGAGTCCGCCCCTCGGCACGCAGATCGTTGTATCTGGCAATGAGGAGCATGCCATTCCTCGTGGCTATGCCGAAAAGCGAGATGAAGCCGATGATGGCCGGGATGCTCACGACAGCCCCCGTGAGCCATATGACCATCACCCCCCCAATGAGCGCGAGAGGGAGGTTGAGCAGTATGACCGCGCTCTCGACGGCGTTCTTGAACTGTCCGAAGAGCAGCAGGAAGATGACGATGACGGAGACGGCCGACGCGAGAAGGAGGGTCCGCGACGCCGACTGCTCGCTCTCGAACTGCCCGCCATACTCCACGTGATAGCCCTCGGGCAGCGCCACCTTGCGCGCAATGGCCTCGCGAACTCGCCCGACGGTGCCAACGAGGTCACCTCCCACCACGCTGGCCGAGATTACAATCTTTCGGGCCACGTCCTCGCGGTTGATGGTGTTTGGCCCCGACGCCGAGCGCACGTCGGCCAGGCTGCCGAGCGCCACCCTGCCGCGCACGCCGTCAATCATCAGGTCCGCAATGCGGTCGGCCGTGGAGCGGGCGTCGGCCCCGACCTTGAGCGTGAGGTCGAAGCTCTCATTCCCCTCATATACCAGCGAAACGGCCTCGCCGGCAAGCAGGACGTCGACCGCCTCTGCGAATTGCGGCATCGTGACGCCATAGAGAGCCAGCATGTCGCGCCGCGGGACTATTTGCAGCTGCGGCCTCTCCACCTGCTGCTCCACGTTGAGGTCGGCCAGGCCGTCAATGCCCTCAATGGCCTCCTTGATCTCGTTGCCGAGCGAGAACATGCGGTTAAGGTCGTCGCCAAAGAGCTTGATGGCGAGGTTCGACTTAGAGCCGCTCAGCATGGCGTCTATGCGGTGCGAGATGGGCGAGCCGACCTCGACAGCGACACCGGGTATTGAGCCAAGCCGGCGCCGGACGTCGGCCATTAGATCATCCTTGCCCCTCTCTTTCAACACATAAGGAGCCTCGATCTCCGAGACATTGACACCCAGGGCGTGCTCGTCGAGCTCAGCACGTCCCGTCTTGCGCCCTACGGAGACAATCTCGGGAATGGCGAGCAGGGAGTCCTCGGCCTGACGGCCTATGGTGTCGCTCTCCTCGAGCGAGACACCAGGCAAAGAGCTGACGTTGACCGTGAAAGACCCCTCGTTGAAAGGCGGGAGGAAGCTGCGCCCGAGGCTGAAAAAGACGATGAGCGAGAAGACGAGAGCGCCAGCCGTGGCGGCCATCACCCCGCGGCGGCGAGCGAGAGCCCAGCCGAGGGCGCGGCCGTAGAGAGCCTTGAGCTTGCGCTCGACCACGGGCTCGGCCTGCGCGCCGCCGCCCCTGACGCTGCCCGAGAGCAGGTAGCTGCTGAGGACGGGAGTGAGCGTGAGGGCTACAAGCGTGGAGGCCACGAGCGACGTGATGAAAGCCACGCCGAGTGGCGCCAGCATGCGCCCCTCCATCCCGCTGAGGAAAAAGAGCGGCACGAAGCTGACAATAATGATGACGGTAGAGTTGAGGATTGGCACACGGACCTCTCGGCTCGCCTCGAAGACCACGTCGATGCGCTTGCGCCTGTCAGCCTCGGGCAAAGAGGCGTTCTCGCGCAGCCGCTTGAAGACGTTCTCAACATCGACAATGGCGTCATCGACCAGCGAGCCTATGGCAATGGCCATGCCGCCAAGGCTCATCGTGTTGATTGTTAGCCCCATGACCCTCAGGCATAGAATAGAGATTACGAGCGAGAGTGGAATGGTGACGAGCGAGATGAGCGTGGTGCGGACGTTGAGCAGGAAGAGGAAGAGGACTAAGACAACGAACAACCCGCCCTCCAAGAGCGCCTCCTTGACATTGTCTATGGAGCTGGCGATGAAGCGCTCCTGCCTGTAGATGGCCGTGTCGACCTTGACGTCGGGCGGAAGCTCGCCTTTTATAGAGGCAAGGGCGTCGTCGAGCCTGCGGGTGAGGTCGAGCGTGCTGGCGTTGGGCTGTTTTGTCACGGTGAGTATGACGGCTGGCCTGCCGTCTTGCGAGGCGAGCCCCATGCGCGGCTCCTTGAAGCCGACCTTGACGTCGGCCACGTCCTGCAGCATGAGGGCGCGGCCGTCCGCTGTCACCACTGCGGACTTCGACATCTCGGCGACGTCGGCCGTCGAGAGCATTCCGCGGATTATGTACTCGTTGCCATACTCATAGAGAGTGCCGCCCGCGGCGTTCTGATTCATGCCCGAGACGGATTGTCGGACGTCGGAAAGGGAGACGCCGAGCCTGCTCATCCGGACCGGGTCGAGCAGTATCTGATACTCCTTGATGTCGCCGCCCATGACCGAGACCTGCGCGACACCTCCCGTGGAGAGCAGCCGCGGACGTATGACCCAGTCGGCCATGGTCCGGAGGTCGAGGAGCGTGGTGCTGTCGGACGTGAGGGAGACGAACATGACCTCGCCGAGTATCGATGACTGCGGGCCGAGGGTCGGGTTGCCCGCCTGGGCGGGCATCTGGCCGCGAACAACGGCAATCTTCTCTGACACGATTTGGCGAGCCAGATAGACATCGGTGTCCCAATCGAACTCCACCCAAACGACGGAGAACCCATTGGTGGATGAAGAGCGCACGCGGCGCACGCCCGTTGCCCCATTGACGGACGTCTCGATAGGGAACGTCACGAGTCGCTCGACCTCCTCCGCCGCCATTCCCTTGGCCTCGGTCATAACCACAACGGTTGGCGCATTGAGGTCCGGGAAGACGTCGACATCCATATGCGCGGCCGTGTAAGAGCCAGCGATGAGAATGACGACCGCGGCAAGCAGGATGGCGAGCCTGTTATGGAGCGAGAAACGTATTATCTTGTCTAACACTTTCTTACTTTTTAAGGCTTAATGATTATGGGTGTGGGCGGGGATGGTCTTTGACGAGCCCGCAAGGTGGAGCCTGCGCGCGCCGGCTGAGACAACGATGTCGCCGGCCGAGAGTCCTCTGACAACCTCGGTCCTCAAGCCGTCGGACTGTCCGAGCGTGACCTCGCGGCGATGATAAACGTCAGCGTCGTCGGCATCTCGCAGGTATACGAATTTGAGCCCCTGGCTCTCGACAATGGCCGAGCACGGCACAGTCAGCGCGCCCCCGCTTGCCGATCCTCTCAAAACGAGGAACACGCGGGCGGCAGACCCCGCGAGAAAGAGCTCGTCGGGGTCGGCGAAATCGAACGTCACAGGCACATAAGAGGAGCCCTCGGCCACCGAAACTCCAACAGAGACAAGCCTGCCACCCATATCTGCAATGCGCAAGACGCTGTCGGACGCCGAGGTTGAAAAATTGGCGGACACGACATTGCGCAGCTCCGCATAATGACGCTCTGGGACGTCGGCCCGCAGCCTCTTGCTGCCGCATCGCTCCACGACGGCTAAAGTCTGGCCGGCGGACACGTACTGCCCCTGCACGGCAAGGACACGGACCACATGTCCCGCCACGGGGCTCGTCACCGCCACCCCGCTCGCCGTCATGCGCGCCGCCGTGGCGTCATAGGCAGAGCGCGCGGTCTCGCAACGCAGCTTGGCATCTTCATACTCCTTTTGGCTTATTATATTGTCCGCCACGAGGAGCGAGGCGCGGTCATAGTCCTTGCGCGCGGCCTCATATTCAAGCTTGGCCTTAAGAGCCGCGTCGCCGTCTTGAACGGATTTGCCGGATATGGTGGCCACCGCCTGACCCTTGGCAAGGAACGCGCCGGGGGCAAGCCGCGTGTCGACAATGTTGACTATGCCGGACTGCGATGCCACCACGGTGGCGCTGCCAGCCGCCTGGGCCTCAATGACCCCGCCGCATGCTATGACGGGAGCGAAGGAGCTGTCGGGGGCAAGGGTGTCGACCCGCAGCCCGACAGACAGGGCCTGCGCATCGGGGAAATGGACATCGTCGGGGCCGAGCTCCTCGTGGGAGTCATCGTGAGAATCGTGGGCATCGTGCGCGTCGTCATGACGCGAGGAGCAGGAGGCCGAGGCAAGGACTACCGAGAGAATCGGCAGGCATATTTTTATACACTTCATTTTCTTTGTGGGAACAAGTTTTACAAACAAGTGACAACGCGGCACTTCACGCCACGGGCGCACCCAACCGCGAACGGACTGGACACCACTTGTAACTAAAATAAGGGAGAGAGGTAATGTGTGCGCAGATTGACCATGCGCACAAGTAGCGGATGTCAACGAGACGCGCCTAAAGGGCGCAAGGCGGCGCGCGCAACCCGCCGCTCACCACGAGCCCAGGCATGACGGGCGGCACGGCGCGAACGGCAGGAGGGCAAGCGGCAAAGGTCGCGGCAGGCGGCAGCGCCACGGCACAGGAGGGCGCGGCAAGACAGTGAATGGCCACGAAAACGCGGGCCGCGCGCTGCTTTGCCACCACGAAGGCCTCCTTCTCAATACAAGAGGAGCCGTCATCGCCATGGCCTGTATGGCGGTCATTGTCGCAATGGTCCGAGCAGCACGTCTCGACCACCACGCACGCGCGGCCACTGTGATGATGGTGGGGCATGGCGAGAGCCGTGAGCAGTGACACCACCGCCACGGCAACCGAGGCCACGCAAAGGCGACGAGCCGAAACACCGAGCCGAGAATCCGCCAACACCGCAAACATAATAATCTATCAGCCGCAAAGATAGCAACATAAAGGCGCAACCAAGTTGCAAAGACAGCAAGAGCAGCGGGGCTAAATGGACATACATTAGTATCTTTGCGGGCGAAGACAGACAACAAAAGGAACATAGAAATGAGAATAGGCGTGATAGTCGCCATGGACAAGGAGTTCGCCCAGCTCAAGGGCCTCCTGTCTGGAGCGAGAGCCGAGAGCCACGGCGGCAAGGTGTTCGCCATTGGCACAATAGGCGTCAACGAGGTCGTCATGACCCAATGCGGCATAGGCAAGGTGAACAGCGCGATAGGCGCGGTGGAGATGATAGACAACTACCGCCCGGACCTCGTAATCTCGTCGGGCGTGGCGGGCGGCGCGGACGTAAGCCTCAACGTCACCGAGGTCGTGGCCTCGACAGAGTGCGCATACCACGACGCGTATTGCGGAGACGAGTGCGAGTACGGACAGATACCCGGCATGCCCGCCAGGTTCAAGACCCCCGAGAATCTCGTGGCCAAAGCATTGGCCATAAACGGGAAAGGCGGCCACCCTACAGTTCATGCCGGGCTGATCGTGAGCGGAGAGTGGTTCGTTGACAGCAAGGATAAGATGCGCGGCATCCTCGGCCACTTCCCAGGCGCGACGGCAGTTGACATGGAGAGCTGCTCGATAGCGCAGACATGCCACGTGTACGGGGTGCCCTTCATCTCGTTCAGGATAATAAGCGACGTGCCGCTAAAGGACACCAAGGCGCAACAGTATTACGACTTCTGGGCCACCATGGCAGACGGGTCTTTCGGCGTGACCAAGGCATTCCTCGAGAGCCTGTAGAGCCAGAGCGCCAATATCATAGCAAAAAAATTCAGGGAAATAATATAATATGGACAAGATACCAAGTTTCACCATCAACCACAACAAGCTTCTCCGCGGGATATACGTAAGCCGCAAAGACAAGGTGGGCGGCGAGGTCGTCACCACATTCGACATCCGGATGAAGGTGCCGAACCAGGAGCCTTGCCTGCACAACGGCGCCATCCACACCATAGAGCACCTGGCGGCCACGTACTTGCGCAACGACCCCGAGTGGAAAGACCGGATAGTGTACTGGGGCCCCATGGGCTGCCTGACAGGCAACTACCTGCTCATGCGGGGCGACCTGGAGAGCCGCGACATAGTGGGCCTCATGCGCAAGACGTTCAAGTTCATAGCCGACTACGAGGGCGAGATTCCCGGCCAGGCTGCCAAAGACTGCGGCAACTACCTGCTCCACGACCTGCCAATGGCAAAATACGAAGCCAAGAAGTATCTTGACGAGGTGCTGAACGTCATAACCGACGCCAACCTCACCTACCCCACCCAAGAATAAGCGGGAAATGCACTAACACTGCGG
>CAKVCS010000033.1 GCA_934725785.1 uncultured Bacteroidales bacterium
TATATGTGTCGCTCTCGTAGTATATCTTGTCGAAGCTTACGCCCAGAGCCTTATACGTCTCGTCAAAACCGGCGTAGACCCACTCGTTCATCTTCTTCCACAGCGAGCGGACCTCCGGATCCTCCGCCTCCCACTTGCGAAGCATCTCGCGCGCCTCTTGCATGAGGGGGGCCTTCTCCTCGGCCTCCTCTTCGGCCATGCCCTCTTCCACGAGTTTCTTGACCTCCGCCTTATACTCCTTGTCGAAGCGGACGTAGTAGTCGCCTACAAGGTGGTCGCCCTTCTGCCCGAGGCTCTCGGGGGTGGCTCCGTTGCCCCACTTCTGCCAGGCGAGCATGCTCTTGCATATGTGGATGCCGCGGTCGTTCACGATGTTGGTCTTCACCACCTTGTTGCCGCACGCCTCCATCAGGCGCGACAGCGAGTAGCCCAGCAGGTTGTTGCGCACGTGACCAAGGTGCAGCGGCTTGTTGGTGTTTGGCGACGAGTACTCTATCATCACCAGCGGAGCTCCCTCCTGAGCCTTTGTGTAGCCGAAGCCCGGGTCGGACTCGGCGCCGCCAACGACGCCCGCCCAAAAATCGTTCGTCAGGGTCAGGTTCAAGAAGCCCTTTATGGTCTCCGTCTCCGCCACTATGGGCTCGTTGGCCTTGAGGTATGCGCCAATCTCCGCGCCGGTCTCCTCTGGCTTCTTCTTCGATATCTTGAGGAGCGGGAACACTACCACTGTGTAGTCCCCCTTCTGATCCTTCCTTGTCACGGTGACCTGTATGCTGTCCGCCGCCACCTCGGCGCCATAGAGGCCCTTGAGGGCGGCCGCCACTGCTTGTTGAAGTCTGTTCTCTGTCTTCATCTTCCTATGTCTGTAAGCTTCTGTGCTTTTGTTTCTTGTGTCTCCTTGTCGCTCGTGCGGGGGGTTACCTCACGTCATAGCCGAACTGCTTGAGGGCGGCGTCCTTGTCCCTCCAGTCCTTGGTCACTTTCACGAAGAGCCGCAGGTCAACCTTTTTCCCCAGGAACTTCTCTATGTCGCGGCGCGACACTATGCCGAGCTTCTTGATTGCCACTCCACCTTTGCCTATTATGATGCCTTTCTGGCTCTCGCGCGTCACGTGGACGGTGGCGTGTATCTCAACGCGCTCCTCCTCCTCGTGGAACTCGTCGACCTCCACTTCGGTGGAGTATGGTATCTCCTTGGCGTAATACAGCAATATCTTCTCGCGGATTATCTCCGTTACGAAGAACCGGGTGCTCTTGTCCGTCAGCTGGTCGCGGTCAAAGAACGCCGGAGCCTCGGGCAGCAGGTCTACTATGTGGCTCAGTATCACCTTGGTGTTGAATCCGTGCATGGCCGATACCGGGATGATCTCGGCGTTGGGCAGCTGCTCGTGCCAATAGTCCACCTTTTTCTCCAGCTCCTCCTGCGTCGTCAGGTCTATCTTGTTTATTATCACGATGACCGGGACCTCCAGCCCCTCGACGGCTTTGAGGAAGTCGTCATATTTGTCCGGCTTCTCTATGACGTCCGTCACGTATATCAGCACGTCGGCGTCTTTCAATGCTTCGCGCGAGTAGTCGAGCATGGCCTCCTGCAGGCGATAGTTGGGCTTTAGGACGCCTGGCGTGTCCGAGAACACCACCTGGTAGTCGTCGCCGTTCACTATGCCCATTATCCTCTTGCGCGTCGTCTGCGCTTTCGAGGTTATTATGGAGAGCCGCTCGCCCACCAGTATGTTGCTGAGTGTCGACTTGCCCACGTTGGGGTTGCCGACTATGTTTACGAAGCCTGATTTCATCGGTTGTAGTTTGTGTTTTGCGCCGGGGGCTCCCCGTGCCTATTTCATCATCTTCTTCAGCATCGGGCACAGGGCGAAGAGCAGCACGGCTGCCACGCCCGACATCACGGCGAAGAGGGTGAAGAAGTCGCTGAGCGTCGCGACCTCATAGCCCATGAAGCTCTTGGGCGCGCTGCCAGCTACGGGCAGGAGGGTGGCGAGCTTGCCCATCAGTATGTTGCTCGCCGCGTTGCTCATGAACCACACGCCCATCAGCAGCGACGCGAAGCGGGCGGGGCTCAGCTGGTTGACCATCGAGAGGCCTATGGGCGAGAGGCTAAGCTCGCCTATGGTGTGAAGGAAGTAAAGGGCCATCAGCCAGAACATGGATATCTTGACGTCGGGGGCTACGCCGTCGGTCGCCATGGCTATGACCACGTAGCCTATCGATAGCAGGGACAAGCCTATCGCCTGCTTCACGGGGCTGGCCGGCTCCCAGCCCCTCTTGCCGAGAAACGACCACAGGCCGGCCATTATCGGGGCGAACGTCACCACGACAATCGGGTTTATCGACTGGAACCACGTCACTTTGAATTCGCCCCCGAGCATGCTCCGGTCCACATTGTTCTGCGCAAAGAGCGTAAGCGACGAGCCTGCCTGCTCAAAGGCCGACCAAAAGAATATGACGAACACGGCTATGATGTATATCACGCCTATGTGCTTCTTCTCGTGGACGGTAAGCCCGCGGTCCGTTATTATGAATATGGGCAGGACTATCGCTATCGAGTTTATAGCCGCCGATATGTAGTCGTTGGCGTTCACCGCGTTGTCTCCCGACCCGCAGAACGAGAATATGAGGAAAAGCGCAATGCAGCCCACAAGGCTGCCCCATTTCCTCACCGGCGAGTTCTTGCGGGCTACGGATGCTTCCTCGCGCTCCGCCTCCTCCTCCTGCTCCTTCTCGTGCCTCAGCTCGGACTCCGACGGAGGCAGGCCTATCGGCAGCCCCTCGGGCGTGACGAGGTAACGCTTCTTGAGCAGCGAGAATATGACCACTGATATTATCATGGCCACCCCGGCGCAGAAGAAGCCCCACTTGAAGGGAGACAGGTTGTCCCAGCTGCCCTCGCCAAGTGTGCCGCAAATGAAGGGGGCTATGAACGCGCCAAGGTTGATGCCCATGTAGAATATGGTGAACGCCGAGTCCTTGCGGTTGTCGCCGTGAGGATACAGGTCGCCCACCATGGTCGATATGTTCGGCTTGAAGAAGCCGTTGCCGAAAATGAGGGCGGCAAGGCCGGCAAAAAGGAAAAACCGCGACGCCCCGTTGTCCACGCTCGCGTCTATCGCGCCGCCGTCGGTGAAGATTGACTGTTTGACCAGGCAGGCCGAGGCGAACATCAGGAACTGGCCGATGGCCATCATGAGGCCGCCTACGATTATCGACCTGTTGTTGCCCCAGTAGCGGTCCGCTATGTAGCCGCCAAGCAGAGGGGTCAGATAGACGAGGCCGGTGTACGACCCGTATATCTGAGACGCCGTGGGAGCGTCGAAGAATGCCGCCACGAGGTATAGTACAAAGAGTGCGCGCATGCCATAATAGCTGAACCTCTCCGCCATCTCGGTGGCAAAGAGCAGGTACAGCCCGCGCGGGTGTGATGTTGCCATATTGTTCGTTTTTTCTGTTGATTAGGTTAGGTTTGCGTGTGTGGTAATGTCCGCTCGGAGGGGGCGACGGGCCTACTCGCCCTCGTGCTTCAGCGCCGCGAGCTCAGCCTCTGTCGCGGGGCGGCGGGACAGCTCCCGGTCGGCTGGGGGCTCCTCGTCGTGCTTCTCCATGTATGGGAAGAAGTCGAGTATGTTACTCTCGTTGACCGCCTTTATCATGAAGTCGGGCGTGTCGTTCAAAGCCTCGTTCGTGCGGTCTATGGCGTCCTTGATGTCCTCTGCCAGGGTCAGCACGGTCTGGCTCACGCGCTTCTCTTTGCCCGAGTTCTCGTCAACCATGATGAACGATGTCTTCACCTTATACCAGTAGCCGCCCTCCTCGCAGGGTATCACCTCCGCATAGCGGGCCTTGCGTATGCCTGTCACGAGAAACTCACCCGATATCACCTCTGGCAATTTCTCGTAAGCGCGCTTCTCGGCCTCGGTGTATGTCAAGGCGTCAAAAAGATACACCTCGTTGACGCGCTTCTGCTTGTCTGTACCCTCTATCGGCTTGCTGTAGCGCACTGTGCACTCAAACATCGTTTGCATCAGGAAATATGTATTTTATACGCGAAAGTAGTAAAAAGAGTGGTAATCCGGCTTCCCTGCCCTCCTTATTATGCCTATTTCACAGCGGGCGGCAGCCACTCCCCACCGTTGGCAAAGGGTAGGGGGAGGGGCTGCCGTCTCTTAATCATTTATCGGTCTCGAGACCGTTACTCTGTCTTCTTGGGCGAATATGCGTTATAGGCGAGTCCGGCCAGAGCCGCGCCAACCATTGGGGCGAGGATGAAGAGCCACAGGTCTCCCCATGCGCTCCATCCGCCTGCGTTCGAGAACAGGCACTGGCTGAAAGACCTGGCGGGGTTGACGCTCGTGTTCGTGAGCGGTATCGATACTAGGTGTATCAGCGTGAGGCACAGGCCAATGGCGACGCCCGCAAACTTGTTGTGCGCACGGCTGTCGGTCGCGCCAAGTATCACGAGCAGGAATATGAAGGTCAAGATGGCCTCAGTGAGGAACGCGCCGACCGCGCTCGTGCTGAGGTAGCCGTCGCCGGCGACGGTCGCGAAGTCGGCCCCATAGCCGTTGGCGGCGAAGACGCCTGGCTCCCACGCTGACATCGACGTGCCTATAGTGTACAATATGGCCGCGGCGAGAGACGCGCCCACAAACTGGGCTACCCAGTAGCCGACCATCTCGCGGGCCGTCATCCTGCCGTTCACGAATACGCCCAGCGACACGGCGGGGTTCAGGTGCGCGCCCGATACGTGGCCTATAGCGTACGCCATGGTCACAACACTGAGCCCGAACGCCAGCGCCACGCCGAGGAAGCCGACATGGCCGAATAAGGCAGTGCCGCAACCGGCGAACACGAGCCAGAACGTGCCGATCAGTTCGGCAATCATCTTGTTTGAGAGTCTCATATGTTTGCTTATGTGTTTGTATCCTTCTACGTCACCTTTTTCTACGTGTCCGCTCCTGTTATGTTTCCTTTTGCGGCTATGAGTTTGTTGCACGAAAACAGCCCCGGCTGCGTTGCTCGCAACCGGGGCTATATAAGGGGCCGCACCTTATTGGATGTTTAAACTCCTATAAAATAGGATTTGGGTGCCACGTTACTCTGTAATCTTCCTGTCGCATATAGCGAACCACCTCGCGGTGGCGAAGCCCGCCATCATAACGATTAAAGCGTCGCCCGTTTTCGTGTTAATGTTGAGTTTAACGATCAAAAATCCGATGCGGCTTTTTTCCGTTTTTTTGCCTGTCCCGAAGGCCTGGTTCTGCGCCTCGCGGCTCTCTCCTGCCGCCTCCGTACTGCAAATATAGGCAAATTTCGTTACCATGCGCATATGCGCCCCCATTTTTTCTGGGGAGTAAGGGTCTATTCGGCTATCTTGCTGTTCGTGCGGGTCATAGGCCTGTCTCTGTAACCCTTTGATCCAAACAGGAAATTGACGCCGACCGACGCGTTTATGTTCGATACGTTGTGCGGCACGGGTATCTCGTCACTGTCTTCGGTCTTGTACACGTTATATTTGAGCGGGACGTAGTCCACCATGGCGTATACCTGCATCACGCCTATGCGTATCGATATGCCGGCGCTTGCGGAGCTCTGCCCCAAGGTGTTTATCGTATACCCGAATGTCGCCGATGCAGGCAGCTTATACGGGTTGAGGGTGGCCGACAGGCAGAAGTCCTGGTTTACCCTGTGCGAGGGGTGGAATTTCGTGTGAGACAGGAGGCCGAGGCGAAGGAAGTATATAGGCGTGTATTCCGCCGCCAGGAAGACGGAGGGGCGCAGGCCCGTGGCGAACCTCTTGTGGTTCAGCGTTATGTCGCAGTTCGTCTTTACGGAGTCCAATGCGTCGTCCACGGCGTTCTGGAAGTCGTCTTTGTGCTCCTCGTTGTCCAGGTTGTAGTCTATGCCATCGAAGTCGAACTCCCTTTTCGATTTGAAGTTGTTCACGTCGCGGCCCCAGCTTATCATTCCGAGGTCCGTCACCGAGGCTGAGAACGTGAAGTTGTCGCTGTACTTGTACGACGCTCCGAGGTCGATTCCGAAGCCGGGGTTGCTCAGCCGCGGTATCAGGTATTTTATCAGGTCTTTGTCATCGTCGAAGTCCCTCACGTCCACCGAGTCGAACTCCACAGTGCCATCCTCCTTTATGCATCCGTCGGTCTCAAGGGGCAAGGACGTCATGATCTCGAAGTCCGTCTTCACGTGCCATTTCTCCTCGCCGGTCTCAATGCTCAGTTTCTCGTTCTTTGTGCGGACTGCCGCTGTGCCGGCCAGCAGTTTCACTCGAGCGCCGAATGTCCACCGGTCGTCGAACACGTAGGAGTATGACGCTCCGAGCTCCGTATAGGCCATTGCCGACACTCCGAGGTGCGCCAAGTCCAGCAGGGTCCCGTTCGGCAGCCCTTTGTCGCCTATTTTCAGCAGGTCCGACGGCAGCGACACGTCTGCGCTTATGCGCTCGTTGAGCGAGAATGTCAGATAGTTGCCGTTGCTGGTGCGCCACCCGAAGTTCAGCAGGCTGACGCTGGCGCTGGCGTCGACGGCAATGCGCTTCTTGTAGCTGTCATAAAGGTCCGAGTAGTCGAATTCTTTGTTTAGCGGGCTTAGCCACTCGTCTCCAGATTTCTGGAAGAAGTCCAGCGGGCGCAGGTTTGTGCTGGTGGCCATGTAGACGTTGGCGCCTGGCACTGCTATGTATTTGTTCGCGCGAGGCTGGCGCGCCGGGTTCAACATGGTTGTCTGCGGTACGCTCTCCATGAAGTACAGGGAGTGGGACACCTGGCCCGTCGCGCATATGCAACACAGCGCGGCGTATATGGATGTTAATGTCTTCTTCATACTATTTGTCGTGTGCGCTGCTTGCTATCTCTACTGATACTTTGCTCGTTATGCGGTAGTGCTGGAATATCTTTACGAATCGGTCTCCCGTGTCCTCCGTGGTCACTGTCACGTTGAAGTTCAGCTTGTCAACGCCTAGGCTGTAATATTTTTTCACGTCGTCGTGGGTCAGCACTTTTACGGTCTCTGTCCTTGTCGTGCCGGTCACCTTGTCGCTCTGATCCAGCTGGGCCGTGTTGCAAATGAGGGTCGGGCCGTCGAACATGTTGTCTACGCTCACGGAGCCCGAGCAGAATATGCCCTGCGCGTAAGCCTTCAGCGGAAGCCCGTTGTCCACTGTTATTTTTATCTTCACGGAGTCGACATAGTCGATGTTGTCGTCATCGAATATGTCTTTGAAGTCTATGTCTACGCCGTCGGTGTACTCGAGTTTCTTGACCCTTATCCACAGGGGTAGGGTGGTCTTCACCTCTGTTTTGAAGCCGGAGGTCTCTGTTATGAAGTTCTTTTCGCCAGCCACCTCGCCTTCGGGGTTCGCCACGAGGCTCATGCCATACTCATATTTGGTGGGGTGGAGGTTTATCACGTTGTATATGTTCGAGTTGGACTCGTCAATGTGGAACTCTTTTGTCTGTGGTTTCAAGACGTTCGTGGCGAGGTAGTCTGAGTAGCTCTGCTGCGGGAAGTTCACAGTCCCCGGCTCGTAGTCGAGGTCGGCCTTTTTGTTGTCGCGGTTTGTGAATGTCATCTTGCCCATCACCCACTCCATTGGGGCTCCGACGGTGCTCTCCACGTTTATGTCGGCGTACGCACCCTTGAATTCAACCCCTTCGGGGAAGTTGCTCCTGTCGAACGCCACAATGCGGGTGTGGTTTATGTCGTTCATTACCACGTGGTTCCCAAAGTATCCGTATGCCTCGGATACCTTTATGTCCGAGAATGCGCCGTGCACTTCTACCGTGCTTGTCTCCGCGTTGTACTGCCACTGCCATTTAGCTTCCAAGCGGGCCTCGAGATGCCAATGCCCGTCGGTTGTCCCGATCGGCTCTATGTCGCACCCGCTCAGGTCTATTATTTTGCGCACACCATCCGACAATGACCATGTCGCACCGAGCGCCTTGCCGCTCCTGTCTTTTATCTCTCCGTTTTTATCATATAGGGTGAGGGTGGCGTCGCCGCGGGTGCCGTTCATCGCCTTTGCGTATATGTCAAGCGTGCCGCTCTTGATTTTGATACGCTCCAGCCGCTGACCCTCTACGCTGTTCCAGTCCGAGGTGGGGACGGTAGTCGCCAGCTGGCCAGACGAACCGGTGAGCGTCTCGTTTATGGATATCCTCAAGTCGCGCAGTTTCAATACTTTATCCGCGTCAGCGCTGTCGGTCGATGTCGTCGTGGTCATCAGCACTCCCTCATCATCGGCGAACCACTCTGTGCCGCTTAGCCATTTCTCGGCGAGCGATTTTGCTGAGCTCTCTGCCTTCACTATCGGCGCGGCGGCGTTCAGAGGGCGGTCGAAGCTGTCGTCTATGGTCACCTCGTCCTCTTTGCAGCCGCTGTGTCCGGCCGTCAGGGCCGCCATCAACGCCGCTATATATGTTGTTCTTGACATGTTTCGAGTTTTTTGTGTTTTGTTTATTCCAGTGGTCTCTTAATCGAGCACTTTAACCTCCACTCTGCGGTTCTTCTCGCGCCCGGCCTTGGTCTTGTTGCTCTCCACGGGCTGCTCCATTCCGTAGCCCTCGTAGTCTATCCTCCCTTCGTCTACGCCATGCTGGACCAGGTAGTCGCGGACGCTCTTCGCCCTCGCTTTCGACAGCCTCTTGTTGGCGGCTGCCTTGCCGACGTTGTCCGTATGTCCCGATACCTCTATGCGCACATCGGGGTTCTTTTTCAGCAGGTCCGCAAATTTGTCAAGCGGCTCAAACGACGATTTTTTCAGCTTTGCCGATCCTGTCTGGAACAGTATGTTCTCCAGCGTTATCTTCACGCCCGCTTTCATCTTCTTGAGCGTGTAGTTCCGTTGGGCGAAGCGCGCTGCGCCAAAGTTGAGGGCGTCGTTGGCGAAGAAGTAGCCCTTGGCCTCTATGTCAACCCAGTATGG
This sequence comes from uncultured Bacteroidales bacterium, assembly GCA_934725785.1. GTDB lineage: Bacteria > Bacteroidota > Bacteroidia > Bacteroidales > Marinilabiliaceae > W3P20-009. The sequence continues at coordinate 8,948 of CAKVCS010000033.1, forward strand.
GCCACTGGTCGCCAGGCTGGCCGTGTATTTGCCCGTCAGGCTGTCCGTCTCTACTGTCAGCTCCGCCTCCGTCTTGCCCGCGGGCGTTATGCGCAGCTGGGCGTGCACGGGGTGCTGGTCTCCTTCCTCGGTCACGGTTCCCATCAGGGTGAAAGTCACCCTGCTTTCCGTCATTGACAGGTCTTGGGTTATCTTATCGTCTGTCGTGCGCGTGGCCGCCACTGTGGCTTGAGCGTCGTTATAGTCTGCGGCGTGCGCCTCCACCGTCAGGTCTATCTTGTCGGCGAAGTCATATGAGTACTTGCCCGTCAGCATGCTCGATGTCGTCTTGCCCAGCATGCTGCCCCGCATGTCGCGGAACTCTATTGCCGCGGCTACTGGCCGGCCGGTTTTGCTGTTGGTCACGCTGCCGCTTAGGGTGAATGGGTGGGCCAGCCTCTCAAGTGCGAGCGTCCGCTCCACTTCCGCTCCCTTTTCTGCGGGGGTCTCTACCG
>CAKVCS010000034.1 GCA_934725785.1 uncultured Bacteroidales bacterium
GTGGTGACATAGTAATAAGCCTTGCGCGAATAGGCGTTAAGGCATAAGGAGTAGGAGTCTCCGTCGAGAGACCAGTAGTCCGGCCCCTCGGCGTAGAAAAGAAGCCCGCGGCTGGTGTGAACCGCCGGCAGGAGGTAGAGGTCATCGCGCAAGTCGCGCCCCGCCACGAAGCTGAGCTGCCGCCCGCCGGCCCCATAGACCCTCACCGAGGCGGGGTCAGTGAACCCCATGGAGGCGATATCCTCATTCGACAGCAGGGTCATGCCCGTCCGCGAGACGGACACCTTGTACCACCGCCCTGTAGCAAGCACTGACGAGGCGACCCGCTCGACTTCCGAGAAAGCGGGGCGGGCGAGCAGGATCGCAAAGGCGAGCAGTATGAGCTTGCGCAAAGGCATGGCGTCTCAGGGATAACGAGAAAGAGCGGGTCTCAGCCGAAACTCCTTATGGCCTGGCGGCCTCTGCAATCCTCTTGTAGCGGGAGACGGTCTCCTTGAGGCCGAGGTAGAGCGCGTCGCATATGAGCTGATGGCCTATGGAGACCTCCATGATGAATGGTATCTTCTTGAGGAAGAACTCAAGGTTGACAAGGCTGAGGTCGTGGCCGGCATTGACCTGCAGGCCGAGCCTCTTGGCCTCGAGCGCGGCCTCGACAAAAGGCGCCACGGCTGCCTCCGGGTCAGAGGCGTAGGCAGAGGCGTAGGGCTCGGTGTAGAGCTCAACGCGGTCGGTGCCGGTCTTGGCGGCGTATGCGACCATCTCGGGGTCGGGGTCGATGAATATCGACGTGCGCACACCGGCATCCTTGAGGCGCGAGACGATGTCTGACAGCTCGTCGAGATGGGCCTTGGTGTCCCACCCGGCGCTGCTGGTGAGGGCGTCGGGGGCGTCGGGGACGAGGGTGACCTGCGTAGGCTTGACACCGAGTACGAGCTCCATGAACCGGTCCGTCGGATTACCCTCAATGTTGAACTCTGTCGACAAGACCTGCTTGAGGTTCAGCACGTCGGCGTACCTTATGTGCCTCTCGTCGGGCCTCGGGTGGACTGTGATGCCATCGGCTCCGAAGCCCTCGATATCAACGGCTGCCTTGACGACATCGGGCGAGTTGCCTCCGCGGGCGTTGCGGATTGTGGCTATCTTGTTGATGTTTACGCTAAGTTTCGTCATCTGTCTTGCTGCTATCTATTGAATGTCTATGGTCGCACAGGGAGAAAAAAAAGCTTGTAACAATTTGCCCATACGCCAATAAAAAAGTATAATTGCGAGGCGTAAAAGCGACCTGCAACAAAGCGCAAATATACGTTATTCTTCATAAAAGAATAAAATAATGTTGACCTTAGACAAGGTGATGGCCGACGCGCCAGCCCTGCTGTCATCGACCGACAGCGAGGCGGGCAGGGTGGTCGTGGCCGGCAGCGGACGCGAGAGACTGCCCGTGAAAGACCCCGACGGCCGGTTCGTAGGGATGCTGTCCACCGACAGCCTCGGCGGCGACACGTGCGGGCAAGCGGCGGAGTTGGCGGAGCCAATGATAGCGGCCGACGCGCCCACCACGCTTCTGCGCCTCTTCGCCGAGCAGGAATCGGACACCGTGGCCGTCGTAGACAACAAGCGCAAGCTCTTAGGCATAGCCGACAGACTGCTGACCCTGAAGGCCATGGCCCTGCTGACCGGGGCGGCGGCGCCGGGGTGCACATTAGCGGTGGAGACGCGCAGGACGGACTACGAGGCGGGGCGGATAGCCTCGATCGCGGAGATGAGCGGGGCCTGCGTCGTAAGCCTCCTGACGGAGGGCGACGGTGACAGGGTGAGAGCCTACGTGAAGATAGCGCAGGAGAACCCGTACCCTGTCGTGGAAGCCCTTGAGAGACACGGTTACGCCCCGGCCGTGCTCACGGCGAGCTACGACATGCCCAAGGAGGAGGACGAGATGAGGCGCAACTACGACGCCCTCATGGACTACCTGCGGATTGGCCAGAAAGAGATATAACAGAACACAAATGAGAGACAATGCGTAAGATAGGATGCATAGCGGGACTGGTGGTCGTCTTGATCATGGCCGGCTTCATAGGCTTCAAGTATTACTGGGTGTTTGGAGACGGCGTGAAGGCCGGCGAGCTGAACTACATAACGCACAAGGGCTACTTGTTCAAGACGTATGAGGGCAAGCTGATCCAGTCGGGCTTCCGCGGGGCCAACCGCACTAACGAGAATATGGGCGTCTACTCCAACGACTTCATGTTCTCGGTTGAGAAGAAAGAGGTGGCGGACTCGCTGATGCGCTGCTCGGGCAAGTTGCTGGAGCTGCACTACAAGGAGTACAAAGGCGCGCTGCCGTGGCGCGGGGTGAGCGTCTACGTCGTCGACAGCATAATATCGGTGTCGCCCGCGCGGGGGCTGCCGGACTGACCCCAACAGCGGTGTCGCGATTGGCGGCGAGCGAGGTTAATAGAGGAAATCTTAGTAAATTCGCGCAAAGCATGCCGCGAGAGGCGGACAGACGCCCCCCTCACAGCGGCGGAGTATTGATAACAGACAGATCCCGATAAACACATGTACGCACTGGTAACAGGCGGCAGCCGCGGCCTCGGCCGAGCTGTCAGCGTGGCTCTCGCGAAAGAGGGCTACACCATAATAATAAACTACCGCAAGGGACAGGCCGAGGCGGAAGAGACCTTGGCCAAGGTGCGCGAGGCCGGCTCGGACGGCGAGCTTCTGCCGTTTGACGTGGCCAACCGCGAAGAGGCCTCGAAAGCCATCGAGGGATGGCAAGCGGCGCACCCCGGCGAGTATATAGCCGTGGTGGTGAACAACGCCGGCATCCGCCGCGACAACCTGATGGTCTTCATGCCATACGAGGACTGGAGCCAGGTTCTGCGCATCACCCTCGACGGATTCTACAACGTGACCCAGCCTCTGCTCCAGCCCATGCTCGTTAAGAAGTGGGGGCGCATAGTCAACATGGTGTCGCTTAGCGGCCTCAAGGGACTCCCCGGCCAGACCAACTACTCGGCCTCGAAGGGCGGACTGATGGCCGCCACCAAGGCCCTGGCCCAGGAGGTGGCACGCAAAGGCGTGACCGTGAACGCTGTAGCCCCCGGCTTCATCCACTCGGACATGACAAAGGATCTTGACGAGGCGAGCCTCAAAAAGACCATACCGGCTAACCGCTTCGGCGAGCCCGAGGAGGTGGCAGACCTCGTAGCGTTCCTCGCATCGGACAAGGCAAGCTACATAACGGGCGAGGTCATATCCATCAACGGTGGCCTCTACACATAGGCGTTAGCCGTGAAGGCGGGAAGTTTTTTTGATGGCAAAAAAGGAAAGTTTTGGACACTGGCGAAATAGAGCTGCGATTGCGCACCGAACTGAACAGGGAGTTCGAGATTGACGAGAACCTAATCCGGCACGATGCGCATATTATGGACACGTTGGGGCTTGACAGCCTCGACATGGTGGACCTCGTGGTGCTAATAGACCAGTCTTTCGGAATAAAGCTGACGAAGGAGGAGGTCGTAGGGGCGGACACTTTCGGCAAACTCGTAGACCTCATAAGCTCCAAGTCATAGCCCGCCAGCGAAACCGCACATCCGCGCGGGGCACAAAAGCGGGGACAAAGCAGCCACGCCGCGGATTGGATCCGCGCGCGTGGCTCTCTTATCTTATAAAAGCAACACAAGTTAAAAGGAAATGCTACTCAACGGCAAAGACGAGATATGCGGATACATTCCGCAACGCGAGCCCATCATAATGGTCGACAAGCTCTACTCATTCTCCGACGACGAGTCGGAGACAGGGCTCACTGTCGACGAGAAGAGCATATTCGTAGAGAACGGCCACCTGATGGACGGAGCCCTGATTGAGCACACGGCTCAGAGCGGCGCCCTCCACATTGGCTATGACTACATCAGCCGCGGCCTGAAGGTCCCGATAGGCCTCATCGGCTCCATAAACAAATATGAGATAAAGCGTCTGCCCAAGACAGGCGAGGAGCTGAAGACGACCATCAAGATGGAGGCGCGCATAGGCGAGGTCTCGCTTGTCGGGATAACCGTGCGCGTGGGTGACGAGGTCATCGCGCAAGGCAAAATGAAAGTTGCCACCCCGGGGCAGAGTTAGCCATGAGAGAGACCCGACAATGAGCGAAGTCAACAGCATAGAGACCGCCGCGATGGTGGAAGCGCGCGGCGTGACGAAGAGATTTGGCGACCTGGAGGTGCTCAAGGGCATAGACTTGCGCATAGACAGGGGCGAGGTTGTGGCTATAACGGGCGCCAGCGGCGCCGGCAAGACGACCCTGCTCCAGATTCTGGGCACTCTGGATCGGCCTACGTCGGGCTCTGTCATAATAGACGGCACGGACGTGTCTGAACTGAGCGGCAAGCCCCTGGCCCACTTCCGGAACAGGAAGATAGGCTTCGTGTTCCAATTCCACCAGCTGCTGCCGGAGTTCACCGCCCTGGAGAACGTCATGATGCCGGCCCTCATTGGCGGCTCGGCTCGCCGCGAGGCGGAGGCCAAGGCCACCGAGCTGCTCGACTTCCTGAACCTCGGTCACAGGGCGGGCCACAAGCCCAGCGAGATGAGCGGAGGCGAGAAACAACGCGCGGCGATAGCTCGGGCTCTTGTCAACAGCCCGTCTGTGGTCTTCGCCGACGAGCCCTCGGGGAACCTCGACTCGCACAACGCGGACGAGCTGCAGAGCCTCTTCTTCTCGCTGCGGGAGAAATATGGCCAGACGTTCGCCATCGTGACGCACGACATGCGCCTGGCGGGGACATGCGACAGGATGATAATGATGAAGGACGGCCTCATATCGCAAGAATAGGGCCACCGCGAGGACAAAGCAACGGACTCCCGGCCCCGCACCGCAAGACAACGGAAGTGAACGCGGCGCCCGTGGTGGGACCGTACTCTCAGAAAATGACCAACCCAGAGCTGAAAGAGCTGCTCGACCGGAAGGTGGAGCAATACGAAAGGCCTGAATTTATAGCGCCCGACCCGATATCCATACCGCACAGGTACTCTCGCCGGCAAGACATCGAGATAACCGGGCTGCTTGCCTCGACCATAGCGTGGGGCAACAGGAAAGCGATAGTCCGGAGCGCGGGCGAGATGGCCGACCGCCTCGGCGCAGACCCTTACGACTTCATCATGTCGGCCGACGAGGGGCAGGTGGAGAGGCTGGGCGACTTCGTGTATCGCACATTCCAAAAAGAGGACCTGCCCTCAATGGTCCGCGGCCTGCGCGCCATATATGCGGCCGACCCCGAGCAGGGGCTCGAGAGGCTGTTCACCCCCCGAGCCGGCGAGACGCTGCGCGACGGGCTCATACGCTTCCGCGAAGCCATGCTCCCCCACATAGCGGCCCGGACGCGCAAACACATTGCCGACGCGTCTCGCGGGGCCGCATCCAAAAGGCTGTGCATGTTCGCCCGATGGATGGCGCGCCCGTCAGCGCGAGGCGTCGACTTCGGCCTGTGGCGCGGGTTAAGCCCCTCGCAGCTCATAATGCCGCTTGACGTCCACTCGGGGCGCACGGCACGCTGCCTCGGGCTGCTGACCCGCAAGCAAGACGACTGGAGGGCGGCAGCCGAGTTGACCAGCGCGCTTGCCGCATTCTGCCCCAAAGACCCTGTAAAATACGACTTCGCCCTCTTCTCGATCGGCATAACGGAGGGCGGCGTGTAGAAGAGCCGCTCACAAAAGGGAAGGAGCGACCACCGCACCCTCCCCAAGGTCGCGGCGTGGCGCACGCCCCCGGCCCATGGGACTCTTGCTTTTGAAGGGCAAGGGAGATATATTTGTAGGAACAACAAAACAAGAGAGACATGCTCGTAAAGACCTACGGCAGCGCCGTGAGCGGCATAGACGCCTTCACCGTAACGATGGAGGTCAACATATCGGCCGGCATCAAGTTCTTCTTGGTCGGCCTGCCAGACAGCGCGGTCAAGGAGAGCGAGCAGCGCATAGACAGCGCCATACGCGAAAACGGGTGGAAATACCCGCAACAGCGCATTGTCATAAACATGGCGCCGGCCGACATCCGCAAAGAGGGGTCGGCATATGACTTGCCGCTGGCCGTGGGCATACTGGCGGCCTCGGGGCAGTGCTCCACCAGCCTGCTCGGCAACTACATAATGATGGGCGAGCTGTCGCTCGACGGTCAGCTCAAGGCCATAAAAGGCGTGCTGCCCATGGCCCTCAAGGCAAAGGCGGAGGGCTTCAGCGGGTTCATATTGCCAAAGGCCAACGCCAAGGAGGCCGCCGTGGTGGACGGGCTGAAGGTATACGGGGCAGAGACGATAAAAGAGGTTGTCGAGTTCCTGTGCGGCGACGGTGGCGTCTTGAGCGAGACTGTCATAGACACCGAGGCGGAGTTCAACAAACAAGATGCCGACAGCATGCTCGACTTCGCGGACGTGAAGGGTCAGGAGAACGTGAAGCGCGCGCTCGAGATAGCCGCGGCAGGCGGTCACAACATACTCCTGATAGGCTCGCCCGGCTCGGGCAAGAGCATGATGGCCAAGAGACTGCCGAGCATACTGCCCCCGCTCACCCTCGAGGAGGCCTTGGAGACGACCAAGATACACTCGGTGGCGGGGAACATAAAGAGCGAGATGGCTCTGATGACTACACGCCCATTCCGCAGCCCACACCACACAATAAGCGACGTCGCGCTCGTCGGCGGGGGCGCATACCCCCAGCCGGGCGAGATAAGCCTGAGCCACAATGGCGTATTGTTCCTCGACGAGCTGCCGGAGTTCAAGCGGTCAGCGCTCGAAGTGATGCGTCAGCCTCTGGAAGACAGGAAGATAACAATATCACGCTCAAAATTCTCGGTAGAGTATCCCGCCTCGTTTATGCTCGTGGCGTCAATGAACCCTTGCCCTTGCGGATATTTCAACTCGCCAAGCCGCAGATGCACGTGCGGCTCCGGCCAGGTGCAGAAGTACCTGGGGCGAATATCGGGCCCGCTGCTTGACAGGATAGACCTGCACATAGAGGTTGTGCCAGTGCCGGTAGGCAAGCTGAACGACGCACCCATGGGCGAGCCGAGCTCCGAGATCCGCAAAAGGGTGGTGGCGGCGAGAGCCATACAAAGCGAAAGGTTCAAACGCAGCAAAGGCGTGCACTGCAACGCCCAAATGACTCCCCGCATGCTAAGCACCTACGCCAAGCCGGACGAGCAAGGGCAGACGGTGCTCAAGATGGCGATGGACAGGCTGGGGCTCTCCGCCAGGGCGTATGACAGGATTCTCAAGGTGGCCCGCACCATTGCCGACCTCGACAAGAGCGAGACCGTCATGGCGCAGCACATATCGGAGGCCATACAATACAGGTCGCTGGACCGCGACACGTGGGGCAATTAGGAAATAAGACATACGATGCGAATATCATCAATATTATTCATATGCCTCGGCAACATTTGCCGCAGCCCGGCGGCGGACGGCGTGATGAGGAGCAAGGCCGCGGAGGCGGGCATCGACATCACGGTCGACTCGGCCGGCATCGGGGCATGGCACATAGGCCAGCTGCCAGACAGGCGCATGCGCCAGTGCGCCAAGGAGAGGGGCTACGACCTGACCCACCGAGCCAGGCAAGTATCGGAGGAGGACTTCGAACACTTCGACATAATAATGGGCATGGACGACCAGAACATCTCGGACCTCAAGCGCATTGCGCCTTCACCCGAGGCGGAGGGGAGAATCCGGCTCATGTCGGATTACCTCACTCGCCATGCCGGGCAAAGGTCGATACCCGACCCTTATTATGGAGACGAGCGCGACTTCGAGTTCGCCCTCGACCTGATAGAGGATGCGGCGGGCGGAATAATAGAACGGATAAAAAGAGGAATGATATGACGGAATGGGAGAAGATGATGGCGGGGGAGAAATACGTCGCCAGCGAGCAGATATTCTTTGACAGGCTGATGGCCGCCAAGGAGATGCTATACGACTATAACGACACGAGGCCGAGCGACATAAATGGCCGCGAGACGATAATACGCAAACTACTCGGCCAGACTGGCAATAAATTCCTGATTCTGCAGCCTTTCTATTGCGACTATGGCTGCAACATTTCGATAGGCGAGAACTTCTTCGCCAATTTCCACCTGACGGTACTGGACGAGGCAAAAGTCACCATAGGGGATAATTGCTTCATCGGCCCGAACGTGAGCATCTACACGGCGTGCCACCCCATAGAACCCGGAGAGAGGGACAAGTGGATTCAGTGGGCGGAGCCCGTGACCATAGGAGACAGCGTGTGGATTGGCGGCGGCGTGACAATATGCCCGGGCGTGACAATTGGCGACAACTGCGTGATAGGGGCAGGGAGCGTAGTGGTGAAAGACATCCCCTCCGGCTCGGTGGCCGTCGGCAACCCCGCCAGGGTTGTCAAGAAGGTCTGACACAGTCACCACCGCGACCTGTCCGCCAACAAGGCACGGAAAGAGACCACCGCGACCATGGCGGGGTATAAAGCCTCAAGAGGCACAGCCACCCATAGACGGAGCAACCCCCGCCACCCGAGGCGGAACACCACCCAAGCCGCGCAGGCCAAGGCGTCGATGGCCAGTTTGGCAAGGAAAACGGCAGCAAAACCCGCCCAAGAGACGAACCCCGCGCAGGCGAGAGCCAGGGCGAGAGGCCACGCCACGACTGCCGCAAAGACGACAAGGGCAAGCAAGATGACACCCCAATCGCGGTAACCGCCTGCCTTGGCCAACCATCGCGTACGCTGTCGCAGATACGCCTCAACACCAGCAGGGGCAACCGTCGAGACAGCAGCCCGACCATCCAGCAGATAACGGACAGACGCACCAGAGTGAATGGCGTGAGCCAAAAGGAACATGTCATCGCCCGATGCGTAACGTGAGCGAGGATCGTGCGCGAGGAACATGCCCCGGCAGAACGCCATCCCCGCCCCATTGGCCATGGAGGGGCGACCC
>CAKVCS010000035.1 GCA_934725785.1 uncultured Bacteroidales bacterium
TCACCGATGCCATGCTCGAGCATACCTATGAGAGGCGGTTTGCCGCCCATCCTGATTATGACCAGCTTTGGGCCATCCGCAAGGCGCTTCGGCAGTTGCGACGGTCAAAGAAGCGGGACGGGACGCATCAGAAAATTGCGAGGCTCGCCGAGCGAGCCACCGAACTCGAGATTAAGATAAACGCAGAGCTCCTCGACGGAGCCCGTGTCATAGCCTCCACGCTGATAGGCTCTGCCAGCAAGGTGTTGGCGGGGCGCAAGTTCTCGACGCTATTTATTGACGAGGCAGCCCAGGCTATGGAACCCGCATGCTGGGTGGCCATTGCCAAGGCTGGGCGTGTCATCTTTGCCGGAGACCACTTGCAGCTCCCGCCTACGGTCAAGAGCCCATCAGCAGCAAGGGGCGGGCTTGCCAAGTCTCTTATGGAGGTGGCGGTGGAGGCTCAGCCATCCGCAGTCAGTCTGCTCACCGTGCAATACAGGATGAACGACGACATTATGCGTTTTTCGAGCGACTGGTTCTACGGAGGCCTGCTCACCAGCGCGCCCGAGGTGGCTCAGAGGCCCAGCTTTTTAGCCTGCGAGGAGCCGCTTGAGTGGGTTGAGACGTCAGCGTCAGAAGACTCCTACACCGAGGAGTTTTTCGGGCAAAACTACGGTAGGGTCAACAAGGCTGAGGCCAAGCTGCTTATGGGCCGCCTCAAGTCTTTCGTGTCGGGCATCGGTGTGGAGCGCGTCAGGGATGAGAGGATCGATATCGGTGTCATATCTCCCTATCGGATGCAAGTCATGCTGCTTCACTCAATGGTGGCGGGAGACCCCTTTTTCCGCCCTCTGCGGAGCCTCATATCCATAAATACGGTAGACGGTTTCCAAGGTCAGGAGCGAGATGTCATCATTCTCTCGATGGTCAGGAGCAATGAGGGCGGCGACATCGGCTTCCTGCGCGATCTCAGGCGCATGAACGTCGCCATCACCAGGGCCCGTCACAAGCTTATCATCATTGGCGACTCTAAGACGCTCGGGCGCAACCCTTTCTACAAAGGGCTTGCCGACTATGCCCGCAAAAACTCGTCTGCTTTCAATGCTCGGCATTCATAGTCTCGGCTTTTGATATTTTATGGACGGATATTTTATATTATTGTTCGTTTTCGCCCTTGCCGCCGCTTTCCTTCAGCGTATCAGCGGCTTCGGTTTCGGCATTCTTATTATGACGGTGCTCCCCTACGTCATGCCAAGTTATGGCGAGGCCACCGCATTGTCAGGGCTGCTCGCCATGGTGACTTCGGGCATTGTCGTATTTCGTCTGTGGCGGCATATACCGTGGAGCAAACTATTGGTCATACTCCTCGTCTTCCTGTTTGTCTCGTGGTTTGCCGTTCTCATTGTTGCGCGGCAGCCTGGTGAGATAATACATAAGGTTCTCGGTGTTGTTCTCATCTTGGCTAGCCTGTGGTTCTTTTTCTTCAACGACAGGGTGAGGCTGCGTCCCTCTGTGGGGGTGCAAATCGCCATGGGGGCCATATCTGGCATGATGGGAGGCCTGTTTGGCATGCAGGGGCCTCCTGCCGTCATATATTTTCTCAGCGCGTCCGATACAAAGGAGGAGTACGCCGCGCTGGCGCAGGCGTATTTTCTCATTGGCAACATATTCATGTCATTCTCGCGCTGGGGCCATGGTTTCGTAACCGCTGCCGTGGGCGAGGCTTGGCTTGCCGCCATAGTGGCGGTGCTGCTCGGAGGCTGGCTTGGCGGCAAGGTTTTTGAGCGCTTGTCGGCTTCTATGGTCAGGAGGGTGGCCTATGCGTATATGGCTGTAAGCGGGGTCGTCACTTTGCTCAGATGACTTATGCCGCCCTTTGGGCAGGCTGACGTCCTGTTTTTTCTAAAATCGTAGGTGCTGAACTTAAAAAATTAAGTTCAGCACCATTTCGTTACAGGCGTTGCATTTTTTTAGTTAAATTCGCAACTATAAGAAATACTATACTCTTCAGAGAATCCACAAGACAAAAACAGATGATACAAGTCCTTAAGTTCGGAGGAACCTCCATGGGCAGCTCAAAAAGCATGAGGGAGGTCAAGCGCATCATTTTGGAGCACCAGGCTCCCACCATCGCGGTCGTCTCTGCCGTCAGTGGTGTCACGGATATGCTGCTTGGCGCGGCCGGTAAGGCCGCCACGGGTGAGGACTACACGGCCAATCTCGACGCGATTATTGAGAAGCACCGTGTCATCGTCTCAGACCTCTTTGACGAGCCGCAGCACGTCGAGGCCATGCTCGCCCCCATATTCGCGGACCTTGCGAGCCTGCTCAAGGGCGTCTCGCTCCTCAAGGAGTTGAGCCGCAGGAGCCTCGATACCATATCTGGCTTCGGCGAAAGGTGCTCTTCCCTCATCCTCAGCGAGTTCATGCAAGGCTCGCATCTGGTCGACTCGCGCCCGCTAATCAAGACCTATTCCGAGGGCAGCCGCAACCTGGTCATCGATGATCTTACCGCGGCCAACATTGCCAAGGCTTTCGCGGGCACAAGCGGCTACACGATAATGCCGGGCTTCATCTCCACCAACGAGAAGAATGAGCCAACCACGCTCGGGCGAGGCGGGTCGGATTATACTGCGGCCCTCGTCGCTGCGGCGGTAGGAGCCGAGGTCCTCGAAATTTGGACCGACGTCGACGGCTTTATGAGTGCGGACCCGCGCATCATCAGCCGGGCGTATATGCTCGACCACCTCACCTACGAGGAGGCTATGGAGCTCTCACACTTCGGGGCGAAGGTCATTTACCCGCCCACGATACTCCCCGCGCTTAAGAAGAAAATACCTATCTATATCAAGAACACGTTCAACTCAACATGCCCCGGCACGCTCATCGACGAGCATGAGAGCAGCGATAAGACCAGCAAAATCAGAGGCATCTCAAGCATTAAGAATGTCAGCCTGCTCACCTTCCAGATGGTCGGCATGGTCGGCATCTCCGGTGTCTCGATGCGTATCTTCAAGGCCTTGGCGGGTGCTTTCGTCAATGTCATCCTCATCTCGCAGGCCTCCTCGGAGCTCACCGTGAGCTTCGTCGTTGAGACAAAGGACGCTGAACGCGCGGCCGATGTCATCAACGAGGAGTTCCGAAAGGAGATTGAGGCAGGCCACGCGCAGCCAACCCATGTGAAAAGCCAGATGGCCGTCGTGGCCGTCGTCGGAGACCGGATGAAGCACAATACCGGCGTCAGTGGCAAGCTGTTCGATGCCGTAGGCAAGAACGGAATAAACATCTATGCCATCGCGCAGGGGGCCAGCGAGGTCAACATATCCTTTGTCATCAAGGAGGATGATTTGCGAAAAACCCTCAATACCGTCCATGATGCTTTCTTCCTCAGCCGATGTAAGGTTCTCCAGGTGTTCCTCACCGGCCTCGGAACGGTGGGTGGAAAGCTCCTTGAGAAATTGGCGGCGCAGGCCGACAAGCTCCGCGACGAGTACAGGCTCGTGGTGCGCATTGTGGGTGTGGCCAATTCGCGCAAGACGTTAATCGACGAGCAGGGCATTGACCCAGCCCACGCGAAGGAGAGGCTTGAGGCCGAGGGGACGCACCTGCCCAACTCCGAGTTCGCGCAGGCCATCAAGAGACTCAACCTTGCCGGCAGCGTCTTTGTCGATTGCACCGCAAGCGCTGACGTCGCGGCCCTATATGACGCCATGCTCGACAACAACATCAGTGTCGTGACCGCCAACAAGATTGCCAGCTCACCAGCCTACGAGCACTACTTGCACCTCAAGACCACGGCCAGAGACAAGGGCATAAAGTTCAACTATGAGACCAACGTGGGAGCCGCGCTCCCGATCATAGGCCCCATCAACGACCTTATGCGCTCCGGTGACCACATTGTCAAGATGCAGGCCGTGCTGAGCGGCACTCTCAACTTCATAAGCAACGCGCTCGCCCAAGGCCGCAAGCTGTCCGAGGTCGTGGCCGAGGCAAAGGCGAAAGGCTACAGTGAGCCGGATCCCAGGATTGACCTCTCTGGCATCGATGTCGCCCGAAAGATTCTCATTCTTGCTCGCGAGGCGGGCTTCGGACTTGAGATGGAGGATATCGACCGCACGCCTTTCGTGCCGCAGGAGTTCCTCGGCACCCCGGATGTCGCCACCTTCATGACAAAAATTGCCGAGCTCGACGACCAGTACGCAAAGACGGCTGAGGAGCTTAAGGCCAAGGGGCTTATCCGTCGATATGTCGCGACATTCGAAAATGGCAAGGTCGAGGTCGGCTTCAAGGATGTGGCCGAGGATAACCCTCTCTACTTCCTCGATGACACCAACAACATCGTCCTTATCAATTCGGACAATTACAAGGATCACCCGCTCGAGATCAAGGGCTATGGCGCAGGGGCCGATGTGACAGCCTCTGGTGTCTTCGCCGACATCATCAGGGTGGCCAACGTCTAAAGATTAACCCCTCAACGCAAAATCATTTACCGCCAGCCAAGGCGGAAACCCAATAAACCAATGAAATTCTACAGCACAAATAACCGAGAGCACGTGGCCGACCTCAAGACGGCTGTGCTCAAAGGCTTGGCTCCCGACAAGGGGCTCTATATGCCCGAGTCTATCCCCGTTCTCCCTCAGTCGTTCTGGGACTGGGTGCCGGGCAGGAGCATGGGTGAGATCGGCTTTGAGATGCTGAGGCACTTCTTCTGCCCCGACATCCCCGAGGACAAGTTTAAGGCGATGGTTGGGGATGCCTTCAACTTCCCTGTGCCTGTCGTCAAGGTGTCCGACAACATATCGTCTCTTGAGCTCTTCCATGGGCCGACTTTGGCATTCAAGGATGTCGGAGCCCGCTTCCTCGCCAGGGTGATGAGCTATTTCGCCGACTTTGGCGGAAAGCCCATCAATGTCCTCGCCGCGACGAGCGGAGACACCGGCTCGGCTGTCGCCAACGGTTTCCTTGGCGTGCCCAATGTCTACGTGCACATCCTCTACCCGAGCGGACTTGTGTCCAAGCTGCAGGAACTCCAGTTCACCACCCTCGGGCAGAACGTTTCAGCCTACGAGGTCAAGGGTGTCTTCGACGACTGCCAGCGCATGGTCAAGGAGGCGTTCATGGACAAGGACATTAATGCCGTCAAGATTCTCACCTCGGCCAATTCGATTAACCTCGCGCGTTTCCTCCCGCAGAGCGTCTATTACGTGCACGCACTCGCGCAAATACCCAAGGAACAGTGGAAAGATCTCGTCATATGCGTCCCGAGCGGTAACTTTGGCGACATCACGGCCGGCCTTGTCGCATATAAGATGGGTATGCCCGTCAAGAGGTTCATTGCCGCAGTCAATGCCAACAAGGTCTTCCCTGACTTCCTCAAGACCGGCGAATACAAACCACAGCCAAGCCTCCACACCCTCGCCAACGCCATGGATGTCGGAGACCCGTCCAACTTCGCCCGTGTATACGAGCTCTTCGGCCGAGATGTTGACAAGCTTCGCAGCGTTGTCTCAAGCTTCAGCTACTCTGATGAGCTCATTGGCAAGACCATTGCCGAAGTAAGCCAGAAATACGGTTACACGTGCGACCCCCACGGCGCTGTCGGTTTCGCGGCGCTCAATGACAACCTCCAGCCAGGCGAGCACGGCATCTTCCTCGAGACTGCGCACCCGGCCAAGTTCATTGACACTGTCGAGAGGTTCGCAGGCAAGAAGGTCGACATCCCCGAGAGGCTCGCCAAGTTCCTCAACGGCAAGAAGCAGTCGGTTGTCATAGAGAAGGACTACCACAACATCCTTGGATCTTTAAAATAGCGGACATCAGCTCGCCGTGCCATATGGGCGTAGACTCTGTGTGGCACGGTGTTTGCTTCCCTCATTAATTAGGGGACTCCCCTATCAAACAAGAACAAAAAAACAGACTCAAAAATGAAGAAATTCGGCATCATCATCGCGGCCATCGCACTGTCGGTAGCCGCAAGTGCGCAAGACAAGACCGCTAACCAGTATGAGAACGAGGGCAACGAGTTTGTGCAGGCTAAGAGGTTTCAGCAGGCCCTCGAGTCATACGACCAGGCGTACGCCATCAAGGGTGACTCGCTCAACCCTAAGACCCTCTTCAACGCCGGCCTCTGCGCCCAGAAAGTAAGCGATTTCGACAAGGCGATAAGCTATTTCTCAAAGACTGAGACTCTGAAGTACAAGGCTGAGGAGTCTGCATACCGCATCGCGCAGTCTCTTCGCGCGCAGAAGAAGAGCGATGAGTACAAGGCTCAGCTTGAGGCGGGTCTGGAGAAGTATAAGACTGGCAAGTTCGCGACTTTCATGAAGAAAGACCTTGCAAAGGTCTATCGCGACCAGTCCCTCAAGTTGTTCAACGAGGGCGCCGACATCACAAAGCAGTTCGCCGCAAACGCGTCTAACAACGATAAGTTGGAGTCTCTCAAAGAGGCCGCGAAGGAAAAGTTCAACGAGGCCATACCTCTTGCCGACAAGGCTCTTGAGATTTATCCCGAAGACAAGGGTGCGGCTCAGATTAAAGACAGCATTGCTAAGCAGCTCGAGAACCTGTAGGCGAGTGCGTTGTCCGCAGTCTCGGATAGCGATTAAATAATTTTGAGGAGTGGGAACGCTGGCTTTGGGCGGGCGTTCCCGCTCCTTTCTGTTTGCATTGACCGCCCTCTTGCCAGGACCCTCAACTTCGGTCGCGTGATACTCGACGTTTTATATAACTTTGTAAAGTTCAAACCTAAGCATAGCTCCTTATGATTGTTACCGTTACTCTCAGTGATAGGCAGTTCGTTATAAGCAGCCAGGCGTGCGTCCTGTTGGAGGCAAAGCTCACAGAGGTCACCAGGTCAATGCCCCAGGGCATGCGGGGTGTTGTCTCTGACGATGTGGAGCAGAGGCTCGCGGATTACTTCACGTCAAGGCTGTCCGGTGTGGGGGCCATTGGCGACGAAGATGTCGAGGTGGCGTTCAAAGACTTGGGTTTGGGCTCCTCTCGCAAAGACTGCCAAGGCGACGAGACGCGCGGAGAGAGCGACAGAACGGACGAGTCTGCCAATGACAGCTCTTCCGAAAAGCAGGCTGAACGCAAAGATGTCAAGCGTGAAACGGGAAAGTCTTTACGGCGCAGCAGGACGCAGGTGGTTGTCGCTGGTGTGTGTGGCGGCATTGCCGAGCGCTTCGGGTGGGATGTTGTCTGGGTGCGCGTCGCCTTCGTCTGCGCAACCCTTATGCTATGGCAAGTCTGGGTCCCAGTCGCTTACGTCATACTATGGGCTCTTTTGCCTTCAGACGATTTTGTCGATTCTGCCGATGGGGCGGACATACGTCTCAACGGCTCAAGTGGAGGGTCTTCTTGTGGCGGTTGCCTTAAGGTTGTAGCCTTAACCCTGCTTGTGCTGGCTGCATTTGCCGCACTGTTCATAGGTGGTTTGACTGCGCCCGACTGGATTCTTGAGTTTTTCTACAATCTGTTTCATTAATGAGTCTCTTCAGCCTGTTTAAGTCAAGCACAACGCTTGCCACGCACGTGCTGGTGTGGGGGGTGCTCTTTGCCGTCCCCCTCCTCTATGCCGTTGAGAACGCCGCCGCCGTCCGTTTCGCATTGCGCAATAGCGCAATGCTGTGCGGCCTTATGCTTACCTTTTACTCTAACTACCTGTGGGGCATTGACAAATTGCTTTTCAAGCGGCACTATTGGCGGTTCTTTTTGTTCAACGTGGCCGTTTTTGTCATCGTAGTCTCATTGCGCAGTTTTGTCAACTCTTTGATAGACGCGGCCGAGGGTATGCCGGCACATCACGGGCGGCACGACGGGATGATTTCGCTTTTTGTTTTTAACGACATCGTTTTCTCGCTCCTGGTCATATGCGCGTCTTTCGGCGTCAAGCACATAGCTTGGATGCGGCAAATCGAGATGGAGCGCAGGAGGCTTGAGAATGAGACGCTAACATCCGAGCTGTCTTTGCTGCGTTATCAGATTCAGCCGCACTTCTTTTTCAACTGCCTCAATAATATATATTCGCTCATAGGCAGTTCGCCTAAGGAGGCGCAAAAGGCCGTCCACAGCCTCAGCAAGATGATGCGCTTCGTGCTCTATGACAGCGGCTCGAACATTCTGCTCTCAAAAGACATTGAGTTCCTAAAAAATTACATCTCTCTCATGAGGTTAAGGCTTAGCAAGCAGGCCAGCGTCTCATTCTCGTTCCCGGAGGAGACTGGCGGCATTTCGGTGCCACCGCTGCTTTTCATTCCTCTTGTCGAGAACGCATTCAAGCACGGGGTGGGGGCTGGTTGCGATGCTGACGTGAGCTGCGTGATGGAGCTGCGTGGAGAAAGGCTTAACTTTTGTGTGCGGAATAAGTTCGTGAGAGACGAGCGGAACGAAGACCGGAGTCATTCTGGCATTGGGCTCGTAAACCTGCGAAAAAGGCTTGACATATTGTACGGTGACAATTATAAGTTGCGGACATCGGCGGAGGGCGACACGGACGGGCTGTTCTGTGCCGAGATAGAGATACCTGTCCAAGACACAGAAAAACCTGAGTAGAAATGGCTTCGCTGATAAAAACGCTTGTGGTGGACGATGAGCCTTTGGCTCAAGAACTCGTGGCCGGTTATGTCGGTCAAGTGCCTTTCCTTTCGTTTTTAGGGTGCTGCTCGTCCGCAGCTGAGGCAACTGTACGCATACGCCGGGGGGACGTCGACCTTCTGCTTCTTGACATTCAGATGCCAGGGGTCTCCGGTCTCTCTATGGCCAAAACCATAGCGGAGTCTGACAAACCGAAGGTCATCTTCACGACTGCCTACGGGGAGTACGCGCTCGAGGGCTATAAGCTCAACGCAGTGGACTATCTGCTTAAG
>CAKVCS010000036.1 GCA_934725785.1 uncultured Bacteroidales bacterium
GCGGAAGACCGCGGCGACACTGATTGACCAGATGGACCAGCTGGCTGCCGTGGCCTCGCAATTCTCCGGCATTGCAAAAATGAAAAAGTCAGTCCCGACCGAGATGGATCTCGCCGCCAAGATTGCGGCCACAGCCGAACTGTTCGGCCGCACGGAAGAGGCTGACATACGCTACTCCGGGCCTGCGGAGGGGGTTGTAATAAAAGCTGACCCCGAGCAGATGACAAGCGTTTTTAACAACCTGATAAAGAACGCTCAGCAAAGCGCGAAAGACGGACGAAAAGTGGAGGTCGAGATAAGCCTGACAACAGGCAACGGGCACGCCACAGTCTGCGTGACCGACAACGGCGACGGCATTGACGAGGAGATAAAAGACAAGATATTCCGCCCCAACTTCACCACGAAGAGCACCGGCATGGGGCTCGGGCTCGCCATAACAAAAACAATTGTGGATAACGCCGGCGGGAAGATATCTTTCGAGACCGGGGCCGGCCGCGGCACGACATTCCGCGTCACGTTACCCACGCAGATGTAATACAAACAAAAAAAAAACGAAAAAAAAACATCACGCCATATGAAAGGACTCGTGACACTATGCGCGCTGGCGCTCACATGGATTGAGCTGGCGGCTGGGCAGACCAGATTCGAAATAGACCGCGACGACTCGAGGAGCGCGACGACGGAGATAAGCGACTTTGCCGACAAGATGACAAGCAAGCTCACGGCCAAATGGCGAAAGGCCAACAGGCACATGACGAAAGCCGAGCAGAACAAGACATTGAGCAGGGCGAAAATACTGGTGGCCAACAGATACCTGACAATGCCAGCCTCGGTGGACACCACGCTCATACACCTGTATCTCGCAAAAAAGCCAGTAGGGCTCGTCATGCTCGTCAGTGGCGACTCCGCGCTCGGAATGGCCTACGTCAACGAGGCTGGCGGGATTGAGATGCGCGCCGCGGCAGAGAGCGACAGCATAATGGACAAGGTGGCCCGCAAGATGAGGGAGGGGGAGACGTACGTGGTGAGCGGGATTGACCGCCCATGGGCGCTCTTCAGCAACAAAGACGGTCAAGAATATGCCACGGACATCAACACAGGCGAGACCGAGGCTTACGACATGTCCACTCTGCCGGACTACGTCTTCACCGGCACTCAGCCCCACAAGACGGCTGCCGTCGTGGGGTCAGTAATAGGCGGGCTGGCCGCCGTCGGCGTGATAGTCCTTGTGGCCGTTTTGTAAAAGAGAGCGACTACTCGGCGCCGGGCCTCTCGGTATATGCGTGAGACTTGTCGCCGAGGTTGTATACGTCTACCTTCCGGCTTGTAAAGAGTAGGCTGTAGGCGCACCTTGCCAATGCCGACTTGGAGCCCGACCAGTAATAGCCTTGCGGCTCGGAAATGTCATAGCCCGTAATCACGCGTCCGTCAGCCGCAGGAGCGGCGTATCCGCAGGCCGGCAGGAAAATGGCCTTCTCGTCGACGCGGCTCATGACCGCGTAGCCTTGCGCTCCCTTATATGTCGTCCACAGCCAGTCGCAGCCTTCCGCCAACTCCTTGAACTGCTCGAAAGAGGGCATTTGCCACCCTGCCCCAAGATTGGCCGTCGCCATGTCATATTGCGAGCTGACTATCTCGCCAGAGGGGTAGTCGCGATAGTCGGACGAAGTCATCTCGCCAGTCGGGTCGCCATAGCCGAAATAAGAGCCGGCCAGCGACGCGTCACTGGCTCCCACGTTGCGCGACGCCCAGCGGACCGACAGGCCAAGGTCGACGGGGAAGTCGGAGTCCGATATGGCTAGAGCCGAGGTGGCGAAGCTCCTCACAGGGCCGTAGTAATATGTCGTGTCTATCCTCAGATAGGCCTGATAAAGGTATTTTGAAGACGGGGTTAGGCCTTTGAGCGTCACGTTGAACACCACGGAGTCTCCCGCCGCCACCTTTCCGCTGACGAACTGGTCGACCTGCGCACTGGGCTTGTCGGTCTGCCTGCCTGTGAAGAGGACTCCGAAACCGCCCTTGAAAGACGTCTGGTTTATCTTGACGCTCGACCGGCCTTGAACAGTGACGGTGCAGAAACCGACCTTAGAAGTCCCGAGAGTCTCAACCTCACACTTCTCGGTGCAGAACGCGAAAACACGGCCGAGATACACCTTACCGTTGACTCCGCTACGCAGGAAGGAGCGATAGTAATACACGGTCCCCATGGTAAGCCCCGACACGTTGCACGCGTAGACGAAAGACTTGCGTTGGCTGCGGACCTCGGTCACCCCGTCGGCACCGGGGACGGGGTCTTTGCTGACCGAAGAGACGAGGACTCCGAATGTGGAGCCCTCGGGCAGCTTCTGCATGTTCTTTATGTTGTTGATCTTCCCCGTAAGCGTGGCGGACGAGAAGGAGACATTCTCACTCTTGCCCGTGACGGAAGTGTCCGCGCTTGACGAGAAATAGGCGTCGTCATACACATACCCGGGGTCTATAGGGCCCGTCTTCTCAACCTCGTCGGTGCAAGCCGCGAGGCAAAGGGATGCGAGGGTCAGCGCAAACAGGCGAAAAACATCATTCATATCTTAGCTAATCTGTATCGTTATAATTCGGTCAATTCCATGTATGGACGGCACGCGCGTCGACGGGCGCCCTGGCCGCTCACTTCAGCCGGGCGGCCTCTGTGAAAGCCTCCATTATCTCCGTCGGGCGGCCACCTTTAAACGCGCCGAGCTTATACTGGCCTTCCTCGAGTTCCGGGGCCCAGTAGAAGACGCCGTGACAGTGGCCGCCGGTCCTGTTTCTCGCCGCGTCTATTATATCCGCCATCAGTTTCTTCTGCTCCTTGGCCCGCTCCACCAGGACGCCCGTCTCAACTACCATGACATCCGTCCCATACTTGTCCGCGAGCCTCCTCATGTTGTCAACAGCCTTGTCGACCGACTCCTCCTCGCTCTTGGTGAGGCCGGCCATCTGGTCCCAGTAGGGGTAGAGCGAGACGCCGATGAGGTCCCACTTCACGCCGCGGCTTCTCAGACCGTCGAAAATGAAGTCGTATCTGGCTGGGTCGCACGCGGCATCGAGATGCACGATTACCTGCGCATCGGGATAGACCCTTTTCACCGCCTCATAGCCGGCCTTTGTCAGGCGCGCGTAGGCGTCCATGTCATCCTCGGCCTTGGCCTTGGGCCATACGAAGCCGTGGGTGGTCTCATTGCCGACCTGAACCCATTTCACGTCTATACCATTGTTTTTCAGCAGCGAAAGCGTCTGCTCCGTGTGGAGCGAGAGCGCGCGCTCAATCTCACCGAGCGAGTAGTATTGCCAGAGTGCCGGCATTGGCGAGTGGCCGGGATCCGCCCACCAGTCGCTGTAGTGGAAATCAATCATCAGCGCCATGCCGTAATACTTGGCTCGCTTGGCCATGTCGAGCACGTCGGAGGGCGAGCAGAAGCCCTCGGCGGGGTTCACCCATACGCGCAGCCTTATGGCGTCAAGCCCGAGCTCGCGCATAAGAGCCGTGTTCTCCCGCAGCTCGCCCTTCGCATTGTAGAGCCTGCCGCCTCTGGCCTCGAGAGCCGTGGTCCCGCTAATGTCCGCCCCAAGGTAGAAATGGCTCACCTGGGCCAATGAGCAAAAGGAGGACGTCAGCACACTAAAGAACAGAGAACGGAACGGCGTGAAGAAAGAGTTTATTGACAACATAAGGGCGACTGGACACTTTTCATTACACTACACAAAAATAATGTTTTGCCCCGCAAAATACAGCAACAAGCCCACCATGTGCTATATTTACGCGACAATTTCAGGTTATGCGCCCGACGCCCCGCAGACGCGAAAACAACGCGGGGGCCGTTATCCACAGCCGACCCACTAATCTCACAAACGATGAACTGCTTAGCAATTGACGACGAGCCACTCGCCCTTATGCAACTGGCGTCGTACATAGAGAAGACTCCCGGGCTCGAACTCTCGGGCAAATGCGACAACGCCATGGACGCCCTGCGCCGAATCCGCGAAGGGGGCATTGACTTGATATTCTGCGACATCAACATGCCGGATATGAGCGGGATGGAGCTTGTGAGGCAAATAGGGGACGAGTGCCTCGTGGTGTTCACCACGGCCTACTCGGAATATGCCATAGACGGTTACAAGGTGGACGCCGTCGACTACCTGCTCAAACCGATAAGCCTGTCGGACGTGGTCGCGGCGGCCGGCAAAGCGCAAAAGAGGCTCAACGGACGCAACGCCCTTAACGCAAGCCCGGCCCAGGCGGTGGAGAGCGAGGACACGGGGCGGCTCGCACCGGACGAATACATATACGTGAAGAACGACTCGAAAATGTCGCGCATAAAAGTGCGGGACATTACGCTCGTGGAAGGGATGAGCGAATACGTCCACATATACGTCAAAGGAGAGAAAAAGCCGCTGACCACGCTGCTCTCTATGAAGAAGGTGGAGGCGAGCCTGCCCCCCGAAGTGTTCATGCGCGTGCACCGGTCGTGGATAGTGAACCTCGAGTGCATAGAGAGCGTGAGCCACCTGCGTATTACCATTGCAGGCCAGCTCGTCCCCGTGTCGGACAACTACAAAGACAAGTTCGTGGACTATATGGAAAGCCACGCCATAAAGTGAACGCGCAAGCGTAAAGGCGGGAGAGGAAGCGGGTATTGATTTTTTCAATATCTTTGCCGCGCGTTAGGCCTCGTTCATTGAAAAGTTGGCCTCTGTAAGCGTCATTATCGCTTAATTCGCAACGTGGAATGCCCTCGGGGGCTTGGCCTCGGGCCTTGACACCATACGCACACACTACGTAAGACACATTAGTCAACAGAACAAATGACTTTCAGACAGACAACGACGTCAGACAGGCGGCGCGAGTCAGGCGGCAGGCTTGGCTTCGCCCGCACGCTGCGCCGGATGAGGGACGCCGCTTTCGCTCTGATGGCGGTGGCGGCCTCGGTGCTCGTATCGTGCAATGACGAGGGCCTCCTCATGAACGACAGCTACATAAAGAACCACACGTACGCCGAGATGACCGACGCCACGCCGCTGCAGCTCTCAACGTTCAGACTCGACTCGGTGCAGACGTCGGCGCAGAACTCCGCATGGGTCGGCAAGACCACGAAGCCCGTCATAGGCACCATCCACAGCGAGGCGTACATGATGCTGTCGGAGCCCGTCAGGATCACATCCCTCAAAGACGGCAAAGACGGCTACAGCTGGTATCAGAAAGGCAAGGAGGTATACGACTCGTGCACCATAGACCTGTACCACTCCGGCCTCTACGAGGGCGACACGACGAAAAGCTTCGAGATACTGGTGAAACGCCTCGACCAGAGGCTCGAGTTCGCATCGGAGGATGAGAGCGCGTTCTACAACGTCCGCAGCTTCGCCACCGGCGACACCATCGGCAGCTTCGTGTTCAAGCCGAGGCCGCACTCCTACCCCAGGCTGCGCTTCCGCCTGAGCGACGAATATGGCAACGAGCTGAAGCAGTTCATCATAAACGCGGCGAGCTGGGGCTCAAGCCTCACGTCACAGTACTTCCGCTCGCTGATGAAAGGCATCCAGCTGTCAAGCTCCGACGAGTCGCACGACACACAGGCGCTAATCTCTTTCATAGCGGACTCGAGCAAGATTTGCCTCCACAGCCACTATAAGGGAATGGAGGCCGTCAAGATAAGGCGCGAACTCCGGATGACAGACAAGTCGACACAGTTCAACAGCGTGTGGAACGAGGGCATGGACGAGCCGTATGACCAGCTCGACGCGAGATACAAGCAGGTGACCGAGACAGAGGGCGGGCTTCACTCCGTGGAATACGAGGGCCTCGGGTACTACACCCGTATCAACTTCCCGCAGATAGAGGCCCTCAAGAACTTGAACGACTACCAGCACATAATAAAGGCCACCCTGAAGATATACCCCGAGGTGGGGAGCTACGACAAGAGACGAATCCCTACAACGTTCTACCTGTTCGAGGTGAACAAGGGCAACGTCATCCAGTCCCAGCTGCGCAACGCCAGCGGCAGCAGCGTCCACTCCACCCTGGTGTACGACTCGTACGACCGCAGCGAGATGTATTATTACGTCGACATTACGTATTACATAAACACGCTCCTGTCTCAAGAAGCCATAGACGAGAACTCAGGACTCGTCATGACATGGGGCAACGGCATGGTTCCGACCAACTACGAATTCATGGTGTTCAACGGACACGGCGTGGACCTCCATCGCTCGAAACTGGAGGTAACATACTACAACTACGACCGTGAGGAGAGATAGGAAGAACATGGCGCGCAGCGCCGCGGCGGCAATGGCCGCGGCCACGATGCTCCTTTGCGGGATTGGGGCCGAGGCGCAGAATAGCACATCGTCGCCTTACTCCATGTATGGCATAGGCGTAATCAACACAAAGGAGGACGTCGCGGCCGCCGGCCTCGGCCACTCAGGCATAGCCCTCGCCCCGAGCGAATGGCTCAACATATCGAACCCGGCTGGCATAAACAGACTCGACTCGCTGTCGTTCTACTTCAACATAAACCTGAAGGGCTTCTACGCCCGCGAGGAGTCCGGCTACGAGAAGGCCAGCATATACTCGGCCAACATCGACGGCATAAGCCTCGGCTTCCGCGGCCGCAAGTGGCTGGCGTTCGCCGTTGGCTACGCCCCGTTCTCATCTGTCGGATACAAGCTTGAGGAAGAGAAGTACATAGTCGGGTCGGGAGAGAAATACAGGGTGCAGTACACAGGCTCGGGCGGCCTGAGCCAAGCATATTTCAACGCGGCGGTCACTCTTTTCAACCATTGGAGCCTTGGCGGGAACTTCTCCGTCCTGTGGGGCACGATTGAGAAGCTCGAGAGCTCATATTTCAGCGAAGCCATAGGCGGCGAGGACATTTTCAACAAGCGCAAATACCAAGCCAACAACATATACTGGGAGGTGGGGACCCAGTTCGACTTCAACATAGGCGAGAACAACTTCCGCTTCGGGGCGGTTTACGCCCCTGAGATATGGCTGCACACGTCGTATGACCAGATTGTGTACAACAACGTCTCGAGCGAGCTCGAGCACGACGCCTCGACACCGGACCGTTTCAGAGTGCCGCGGATGTATGGCGCAGGCTTCACATACCAGCGCGGCAAGCTGCTCGGCACCGTCGAGTACAAAGTGAGCGAATGGGGCGAGATTGAGGACACCAAGTTCAAGGACAGGGCCGACTTCCGCAACACGTACACAATATCTGGCGGACTTCAGTACTCGCCCGGGTCGCCCGATTCGCCATTCTACAAGAGGATGCGCTACCGTGCCGGCTTCTTCTACGGCCGCGACTACATCGACCTGCAGGAGGCCAACCTGATGCAGTCGGGCTTCTCGCTCGGCATCACGGTGCCAATTGGCCGCTCTCTCAACGCCATCACGGTTGCCTATGAGCACCAGCACCGCGGCACGCAGAGCTTCGGCATGATAGAGGAGAACATCAACACGTTCAAGCTCGGCTTCAACATCCGCGAGATATGGTTCATGAGGCATAAGTTCGATTAGGGCGCAGCCTCGTCTCCTGGAACACAACAATGGTGAAGCGCCAAAGAGGGCGCAAGGAGCCTCCTTTAGTTGATTAAATTATAGCATAACGGACAAAACAAATTATCTTTGCAAGCAAATAACAAGGCGTATATGACAAGACGACAGACATACCCGTTGAAAGCCGTGTTCGTGGCGGCCCTTGCCATCGCGGCCGTAGGCTGCGAGGACGCGGACAATGAGAAACTTCAGGGTAACTGGTACAACACATATCAGTACTTCCCGGGCACGCCCCGCGGCGGCGCGGTTTGCTTCCAGCTTGAGTATGACGGCAAGCTGATGGCGTTTGTTGGCACAGGAGCCAACACCAACAAGACGGAGGATATGGAGCGCTACCGCGACTTCTACATGTGCAGCATACGCGAGAGTGGCGAGAGCCGCGGCCTGCCAGGATGGACTGCCCGCTACGCCCGCCTGCTGAATAAGAACGAGTCCAACGCAGGGTCGATAGATGGCAAGAACGAAGAGGGCAAGCTCCTCACAGAGGCCGTTTGCTCAATGCCTAACACTTTCAGCTATTCCATCGAAGGCGACACCACCTCCACCAAGGTTTTCGACTGCCCCGCCCGCAACGGCGCGGTGGCGTTCTCGCTTAAGATTGGCGACAAGCCTTATGGTTTCGTGGGCCTCGGCTATGACGGCACAAACTACCTGAGGGACTTCTGGCGATATGACCCTGAGGCTAATAACTGGACACGCGTGGCAGACTACCCGGGCGACGCGGTCCGCTACGCCGCTGCTTTCGCCATTGGCAACAAGGCCTACGTCGGTGGTGGCGAGGACTTCGACAACAACATCCTCGGCGACTTCTACAGCTATGACGCGGAGAAGGACGAGTGGAGCGCGATAAAGACATGCGGCGTGCCGCGCGCCCAGGCCGCCACATTCGTATGCAACGGCAAGGGCTACCTCTTTGGCGGCATAAACGGCAGCGCGATAGACATTCTTGAGATGTATGACCCGGAGACCGGCGAGTGGGCGCAGAAGCGCAGACTCTCCGACGCTTCGCGAGACTCTTATGATGACCAGTACGTCGGGCTCAA
>CAKVCS010000037.1 GCA_934725785.1 uncultured Bacteroidales bacterium
TATTGGTTCATGGGCAATGACGTGGAGTTCAGCATGAGCCGCATCAGCGATTTCCGACTGTCCAATTTGCCATTCTACGTCTTGCTTGGCGTTTTCACCGGCTTCATATCTCTGCTTTTCGCCCGCACCATGTGGTTCACCGAGAGCAAGATGGGGCAGATCAAGAGCCCTTGGGCCAAGTGGCTGGTAGGCAGTGTCATCCTCGGGGTGCTTATATTCCTCCTCCCCCCGCTCTATGGCGAGGGATACGCCACCATAAGCCAGCTGCTGCAAGGGCGCGTCGGCGATTTTATCAGCGGCTCGCCGCTTGAGGCCGTCTTGGGGCGGACCTCGTCTGGCGTGTTGCTCTTCGCGCTGCTCATATTGCTGTTCAAGACCGTGGCCACGGCTGCCACGACGGGGGCCGGTGGCGTCGGTGGCACGTTCGCCCCGTCGCTCTTCATGGGCGGCGTGGCCGGGTTCTTCTTCGCCCAGGGCTTCAACGTCCTCTTCGGGACAATGCTCCCCGTCACCAACTTCACCCTCGTGGGCATGGCGGGCGTCATGGCGGGTGTCATGCATGCGCCTATGACTGCCATATTCCTCATTGCCGAGATTACAAACGGCTACTCGCTGCTCCTGCCGCTCATGATAACGGCCACCCTGGCCCACGTCACCATGGCTTTTTTCGAGCCTCAGAGCATATACACCAAGCCGCTCGCCGTCAAAGGCGAGCTCCTCACCCACGAGCGCGACAAGACCGTCCTCACTCTCATGCACCTCGACAAGGTCATCGAGACCGACTTCTCGCCCGTCCGCGGCGACGCGACCCTTGGCGAACTGGTGCAGCTCGTGGCCAAGTCCACCAGGAACATATTCCCTGTTGTGAACGCGAGGGACGAACTCATTGGTGTCGTGTTCCTAAACGACATACGCTCAATAATGTTTGACCACGGCAAGTATGACACCACGCTCGTGAGGGAGCTTATGGTAATCCCGCCAGCGTTCATATCCCTCGAGGAGAATATGGAGTCCGTCATGGGCAAGTTCGAGGAGACGGACGCGTGGAACCTTCCCGTGGTCGACCACAGGAAGTATGTCGGTTTCGTCTCCAAGTCTAAAATCCTTTCGGTATACAGGCGCGTCCTGACACACTTGTCCTACGAGTAGCAATGTCGCGGCCGTCTGTCGCGATGCTATCTACAAAGCATTGACAATGAAGAACTTTTATGTGCGCTTCGTGGCAATCGCCGTCGTGGCCGCCTCTTGGGTCTCGCCCAATGCCTCTTTTGCGCAAGACGCGCGGCAGGGTGGCGTGGCGCGCGGCGCGGCTCTTTTTGAAAAGGGGCTATACACCAAGGCATGCGCCGAGTTTGCCTCTTGCGCGGCGGAGAATGAGCGCGACGCCAAGGTCAACTTCTATTATGGCGCGTCCGAGGCCATGGCGGGGCGTAATCTCGACGATGCCTTGCGCCGTCTCCATATGGCTCAGCTGCGTGGCTTCCGCAGGGGCGACGCCAACCTGTACATTGGCAGGGCCTATCAGCTGATGTGCGAATATGACCAGGCGCGAGCCGCCCTCGCCAAGTTCAGGCAGACCTGCAAGGTGGACACCCTGTCGGCTCTCGCCGACAGGTTCGATGCCGAGTGCCAAAGCTCCGTATCGCTCGCAAGCAAGATTTTCAACGTCCGCGTGGCCGGCAAGACTCGCCTGCCGAGGCGCTCTGTCACAAAGGCCTACGCCGCCAGCAAGGAGTGCGGGGCCGTCTGCGCCAACTCCCGCTTCTTCCAGTCCGACATAGACCCCGACGGGCTTATGTATATGACCGAGCGGGCCGACGCCGTCTACTTCTCACTCCCCGACGACGAGGGCTTCTCGCGACTCATGAAGATGGAAAAGCTCATAGGCGGATGGGGCGAGATGACGCCGCTCCGAGGCCTCGACGGCGAGTGGAACGACATATCGCCGGTGCTTATGACGGACGGGCTTACAGTCTACTTCGCCTCCGACAGGCCGGGCGGCATGGGCGGATATGACATTTATCGCACCACATACGACCCCGAGACCCGGACATATTCGGCCCCGGTCAATATGGGGGTCCCTTTCAACTCCGCGTTCGACGACTTCCTGTTCATGCCCGACGAGTTCAACGGCCGTGCATGGTTCGCCTCCAACCGCGAGACGGCCGATGCCGATAGCGTAGTGGTCTACGAGGTCGGATGGTCCGAGTCGCCTGTCCGCTCATCCGCCCGCTCCACCAGCGACATCAAGGAGGCCCTGAGCCTCAAGGTCGACCCCGAGTTCCAGCCCCTCGCACGCGACGCGGCGGCGCAGCGGCAGACCAATGTAAGGCGGAGAGCCTTCGCCCCTAAAGAGGCCTTCAGGTTCACGGTGTGCGACTCGCTCACATACACCCAGTGGGAGCACTTCCGCAGCGCGCAGGCCGCGCGTACCTACAGGCAGGTGGTGGCGGCCATGGCCGAGAAGGACTCGCTCGTCTCGCTCATGGCCGAGCAGCGCAAGGAGTTTATGAGCCTCGCCTCGAGCATTGAGCGGAATGCAAAACTGCAAGACCTCCTAAAGACCGAGAGAAGTGTCTATACGCTCGAGGACGAGATATCCGACAAGGCGGAGGCGGCCCGCAACGAGGAAATCCGCGAGGTCTCGCGCCTCGTGTCGGAGGGCTCTTACACGCCCCTCGCAAGCATCAAGGTGGCGAACCCGTCCTCGCCAAGGCTCGAGGGCGCCGACTGGCTCCGCCCCGAGCGTTTTTCCGTATACTCGCCCGTCTTTTTCCGCGATGCGCATGCCGAGGAGGATGAGGACGTGATGAACATCCTCACGGAGCAGCAACGCTCCATCGTCCAGGAGCAGGACAGCATGCTCGCCTGGGCCAACATCTTGTCGCTCGAGGCGCGTGCGCTCGATGCCAAGGCGCTCAGCCCCGAGACGCCGGACGATGACGCCGCGGCGTTCGCGTCAAAGGCGGAGGCGTACCGTGCGGCGGCCGCCAAGTTGTCCTCCGACGCCTACGATCGCCTCCTGTCAGTCTACGAGGCCAAATACCGCGTCATAATGTTGACGCTCGGTGGATATGACGCCTCCGAACTCGCCGAGATGTATGGCAAGGCGCAATCCGCCAAGTCTTCAATCGGGGCGGAGCCCCCGACCGCCGAAGCCCGCGAGGCCTCTATAGCGGCAAAGCGGAGAGCTGTGGCAGCCCTCGTCAAGTGCATGCAGAGATACGCTCTTCATGCCGATGGCTCATTCCCCCTGCCGGCGGCAGGGGAGGGCTCGCAGGGCGTCCCTGCCGAACCGCAGGAGGCCGAGCCCGCGCAGCCGGATGATGGACTCGGCCAGCCTGCTGATGGAATCAAACCTGACAAGGATGAGGCAGCGGGCGAGACGGCCTCGGCCGAGCCTACCGCGGAATCCCCAGCCTCATCATCACCCGAGGCCGACGTGCGGAAGTCGGGCGCATTCCGCATCCAGCTCGGCGCCTTCAAGCGGCGGCCGTCTGCGATAGACCAGTTGCCTGAACCCTCCTTGGTCTCCGCAGTCTTTATCGCGGAGCGCGGTGTCACCCGATACTACTATGGGGCATATGAGTCTGCCGAGTCGGCCGCCCGCGACATAGATTTGGCGCGCAAGGCCGGTTTCGCCGGGGCGTTCGCGGTCAAGGTTCAGTAAGGCCCGTCATTGGGTCTTGATGTCAAAAAGCCCCAATTGCGTTTCCCCTCATTCTCCCTATGTCTCAGAAAATTGACATGCTCCACGGCCCGCTCGGGCGCAAGATACTGCTGTTTGCGCTTCCGCTGGCCGCGAGCAGTGTGCTCCAGCAGCTCTTCAATGCCGTAGATGTCGCCGTGGTGGGCCGATACGCCTCCAGTGAGGCCCTTGCCGCGGTGGGCAGCAACTCGCCCGTCATCAATCTGCTCATCAACCTGTTCGTGGGCATATCGATGGGCGCCAATGTTGTCATTGCCAATCATATAGGCCAGGACAACAAGGAGGGGGTGCGCAGGGCTATCGCCACGTCGGGCCTCGTAGCCGTCCTCAGCGGTGCCGCGCTCATGCTGCTTGGCCTGTGCGTGGCTCGCCCCATATTGGAGCTTATGGGCACGCCCGCCAATGTCATAGACCTCGCCACTCTCTACCTGCGAATATATTTTTGCGGAATGCCGTTCATCATGGTGTTCAATTTCGGGGCGTCCATTCTCCGCAGCATGGGAGATACCAGGCGCCCGCTCTATTGCCTTGTCATCTCGGGCGTTGTCAATACCGTCTTGAATCTCGTCCTAGTGGTCGGCTTTGGCATGAGCGTCGATGGCGTGGCCATTGCAACGGTGGTGGCCAATCTGGTGAACGCGTCAATGGTGGTCTATATGCTTATGCATGAGAGCGGCGCGTTCCGCCTCGAGCCGCGCAAAATGGTCATTCATTGGCCCGAGTTCCGCAAAATGCTCCAGATTGGCATCCCCACAGGCGTCCAGGGCATGGTGTTCTCGCTCTCCAACGTGGTCATCCAGAGCACGGTCAACAGTTTCGGCTCGGCGGCAATGGGAGGCTCGGCCGCCTCGCTCACGTATGAGCAGTTCTGTTATTTCGTAATGTCCGCGTTTTGTGGCGCGGCCGTCACGTTCGTGGGGCAGAACTACGGGGCCGGCGCAAAGGAGAGGTGCAAGCGCGTGTTCCGCCTCTGCATGCTTATGGCCGTTTGCTCCACTCTTGTATGCAACGCCGCGATAACTGTCTTTGACGGCTTTTTCGTCTCGTTCTTCTCGACCGATCCTGATGTGTTCGCCTTCGCGTCAGAGCGCATCCACATCACGCTCCTCACCCAGGCCATCGCATGCAGCTATGAGGTCGGCGGCTCCGCGCTCCGCGGCATGGGTCACTCCGCCCTGCCCGCCGTGATGACGATATTCGGCACGTGCCTCTTGCGCCTCGCGTGGGTGTTCTTCGTCTTCCCCCATGTGCCGACCTATGCGGGGCTCATGGCCGTCTATCCTGTGTCGTGGGCTGTCACCGGTATGCTCGTCCTCACTGCCTATTTCCGCGTGGCGAGGCGCGAGCTGGCGTGATTCTGCTGCGCCCGTTTTCACTGCGCCATCAGATAGCTTCCGTTTACATTTCTCACAATCAATTCTCTGCGTCGGCGGCAAAAAAATCATCGGCGAGTTTCACAACTCGCCGATGCAAATCATTAAACCAAATAAAACTCTAAAACTATGAAAAATCACCTGCTGAGATTTATGCAAATACCGTGCCATTAAGTATTAAATTTCGCGCCATACGTGTGCTTATATTTATTAATGCCGAAACGAAACGCTATGGTGCGCTGTGCGTAAACACGGGTATAAATAAAACTCAGTTATGGAAAACATTGAAAACGGTAGGCCGCCAATGCCTCCCACTTATATGGCTATTGCCATTCTTAGCACAATTTTTTGCTGCCTGCCTTTCGGCATTGTCTCCATTGTCAAAGCCAGCCAGGTCGGGTCGTTGTATGGGCAAGGCTCGTACGAAGAGGCCCAGAAGGCCAGCAAAAGCGCTAAGAAGTGGGCCATCATAAGTGCGGTGACGGCCGTTGGCCTTGGCCTCCTCTATTTCATATTCTCTTTGGTGTTGGCCGCCATCGGCGCTTCGTGCTATTAATAGTGCCGTGTGTCGCCGTGCGGCCGTTGCCGCCATCGGGTGCGTGGCGTTCGCTGCGTTGGCTTGCCTGTACTATTTTTCCAACCCGGCCGAGTGCGGCCTCTTCCCGCGCTGCCCTTTCTTCTTGGCCACGGGGCTGAGGTGTCCGGGGTGCGGGTCTCAGCGGGCGGTTCACTGCCTGCTTCACCTTGACTTCGTCTCAGCGTTTCGCTACAATGCCATGCTGGTGGTCTCGTTGCCGTACGTCCTGCTCTCTATGCTTGCTGCCCTGAGGCGCAGACAGTGGCAGAGGCTTTATGTGGCGGTCAACTCGCCGATGCCGATATGCGTTTTCGCTGTCTCCACGCTGGCGTGGTGGGTCTTGCGAAATTTTGCTGGATGGTAGGCTGACTGTATTATTCTCTCAAAAAAACAGGTCGTGCAGATTGTCTGTGCGGCCTGTTTTTTCTTCGTGGTGACGCAATAAATCGTATTTCACCGCGTTGTTATGTCAAGGTAAATATTCGTTTCTATGAGCAGGATTTATATGCACTCACTTGACGAGCCTATGGGGTTTGGCAAGTACGCCACCAAGACGCTGCGCGATGTCATCGATACGGCTCCGTCTTATGTAGGCTGGTGTGTTGAGAGCCTTGAGGGCTTCGTTATGACGGATGGCGCTTTCAAATATTTTAGGGAGCGCTCCGCAGGGGAATTCACGCCTGCGGAGTGGTATAATATGGCCGACATCAACTCCTCTATGCTGAATGAGGGTCGCGGCATGTCCGCCGCCGACAACTGTCCATACGTTTATCCTGAGCCAGAATATCGGCGAATGCGCAATTATTATGAAGAACACCCGTGGCTCGCTGATGACTATCTTGACGATGACGATGGCGTAAACTGGAGCTGCTACAACAGCGATTTGGACCTCGACCAGCAGTCCGAGGATTTCTGGAACTGAACAGTGGGCGCTCCCCCTACTGGCACTCCTTTATAATCTCGTCAACCTCCACATCCTTCGGCCACGTGATGCTGGTCACGCCGCACGTGTAGACGGCCGAGTGCAGCATGGTGTCCACCGTCAGGTCCAGCGATGTCAAGGACTGGTTGCCTGCCACGTCTATGTCCCACAGCGTAGCCCCGCATCTTGTCAAGTCCAGTTCGCTTATGTCGCAGCGGGAGCATTGGAACGTGCGCAGGTTGTTAGCCCCGAACTCGCCGTAGCTGCCCATTGTCACGGCTTTCAGGTTCTTGCATGCCATTATTCGCACATCGGTCAGGTTCGGCGCATAGCGCAAGTCGACCTTCTCAATGCCGCAAGCGTCAAGGTGGACCTCGCGCAAGTCCTTGAAGTCCGCCAAGTTCAGGTTCTTCATGTTTATCCGCTCTATGCGCAGCGTCTGTATGTTGACAAAGTTCACCAGGCCAGCCATGTCCACAGTGTCGTCTCCCGCATACTGGCTCAGGTCCGTAAGGTCGAGCCCCGTCCACGATGCCGTCTCGTAACCCTCGAGTTTTCCGTCGCCGTTGGTGTCGAACCTGTCTTTAAGGAACTCCTCCAGCCGCTCGTCCGTGAAGCCGGCGTATGCCGATATCGTCAGCGCCTTGCTCGCGGCGAGCTTCCCGTAGGTCACCTTTATCGTCGTAACCCCATATTTCAGCGCATGCACCATGCCGCGCTGTGTCACCGTGGCGACTGAGGTGTCAGATGACGACCATATGATTGGCGCGTCGGGGAAGCCAGTGTTGGCGCTCTCGGGGTATGCGCGCACCGACATCTGGACGCTGTCGCCAGGGGCCAGCTTCTCGTTGTCTGCGGTCAGGTATATGTGGTTGAGCATCACGTCGCCCCTGTCGCACGACGTCAACGCCGCGGACAACGCGCCAGCGGCGCACACGGCAAGTGTCAATATGTGGCGCATAGGCTTGAGATATAGATGTTTGTGACTATTTGGGCGCCTTGACGTACAGGATGGCGCCTATTATGCTGAACACTATGTTGGGCAGCCACACTGCCAGCAGCGGGGGCATGTTGCCGTTTATGGCGAACGTCTGGCTCACGGTCAGGAACAGTATGTACACGAAGCTCAGCACCAGCCCTATGCCAATATACTTGCCCATTCCGCCCCTCGTCTTGCGCGAGGAGAGGCTCACGCCTATCAGCGTCAGGATGAACGAGGCGAACGGCGTAGCGCGGCGTTTGTACAGCTCGATGGCGAACTCCTCTGTGTTGCCGATGTTGCGCTCCTCAAGCTCGTTTATGTGCTCGCTGAGCTCGGCCGAGGTCATCATCTCGTAGCTCTTGCGCTCTTTCTTGAAGTCCGAGGGGCGTATGTTTATGGTGCTGTCAAGAGACTCGCCCGAGGTCATGGTGTGGCGTATGCCGTCCGGCTCAAACTCCCACATGCGGTAATCGCGCAGCCGCCATTTGGTCGATGTGGAGTCATACGTTATGGTGCGGGCGGTGAGGCGGCTCACCATCCTCTTGCCTTCAAATCGCTGGATGTCGAACCTGTCGCCGCTCTCGCGAAACGAGTAGTAGCGGCCCATGTAGACGTATACGCCTGGCGATATCTGCATGTGCATGTCGGACAGGCCCGTCTCCTTGCGGCTCTTCACGTAGGTGTTCTCAAACTCAATGCGGGTCCTGTTCGCCAGCGGGATCACATAGCTGGCCAGGAAGAATGTTATCACCGCTATGATGGCCGCGCC
>CAKVCS010000038.1 GCA_934725785.1 uncultured Bacteroidales bacterium
CCGTGGCTGCGACAACTTCCTCGGTGTTTGCCACGTCTTACTATATTATGTTGTGTATGAGTGAAATCAACTTGCTATGTGCCTTGCCGGCCGCAACGGCCTCTACGGGGTGCTGATGACCTGCATTGTGCAGTTTATGACGCCCGCCTGTACCATGTCGAGCCTCTCGGCGGCCGCACGGCTCACGTCGACAATGCGCCCCGCCTTAAACGGGCCGCGGTCGTTGATGCGGACGTCGACGCTCTTGCCGTTGGCCGTGTTGGTGACGCGGACGACCGTGCCGAAAGGCAGCGTCCGGTGGGCTCCGGTCAGCTTGCGCTTGTCATACTTCTCCCCGCTGGCCGTGGCGCGGCCGTGGAACTTGTCGGCGTAGTATGACGCCTGCCCCTTCTCCACCTTGCCGGAGGCCTTGGTTGTCGAGGATGAGGAGGAAGAAGATGAAGACGACGAGCCGGACTTTGACGAGCTGCTCTTCTTGACCGTCGCGGAGCCGGCCTTGCCGCTTGTGGACAAGTGCGTCGACCCCTTTGGCACGACCTTTCCGCCAGAGCATCCGCCCATGCCGGCAACCATCGCCGCGGCCGCGAGGGCTACGAGAGTCCGCCTTATTATTCGGTATTTGCGCATCATTCTATTAATGGGAAGGTTATAGGGTGTTCATCTTGCAGATGTACTTGCCTATGATGTCGAACTCGACATTTGCCACCCCGCCCTCGCGCATCTGGCCGAAGTTGGTGTGGTCGTGCGTGTAGGGTATGATGGCCACAGAGAATCCGTCAGCCTCGCTGTCGACAACGGTGAGGCTGACCCCGTTGACGCAAACCGAGCCTTTCTCGACAGTGAAATATCCGGCCTTGGCCTTCTCGCGCGGCACCTCGTACTTGAAGTAGTACCTCCAGCTGCCGTTGTCCTCCAGCACCTTGACGCACCGCGCGGTGGTGTCGACATGGCCCTGGACGATGTGCCCGTCGAGGCGGCCGTTCATAATCATGCTGCGCTCGACGTTGACCCTGTCGCCCGCGGCGAGCATCCCGAGGTTGGAGCGTTGGAGCGTCTCCGCCATAGCGGTCACCGTGTACTTGTCCCCGTCGATGGCCACCACGGTGAGGCACACCCCGTTATGCGCCACGCTTTGGTCAATCTTCAGCTCGCTGGTGAAAGAGCACGAGAGTGTGAGATGGACATTGCCGCCATCCCTGCGGACATCGGCCACGATGGCGGAGTCCTCTACTATTCCTGAGAACATATGTGTGAAAAAGGGAAATCAGAAGTTACGACATAGGGTCGCGGGGAAGTCACCCGCGTGGCGCAAATATACTTAACTTTTTGTTAGGAAGCCAAAAAACGCCACGCTCGCGGCAGGGCGGACTTTGTCAGTAATACCCTTAAAAGCTGCGTGACGGCGATGCCGAAGCCCCTAAAAAAAGCCGGCGCAATGACATTCCGCTGAAAAAAATAGTACTTTTGGGAAAATTCATACCAAAGAGAGACACATACATCATTATTATGGATAATAACAGCATAGACTGGGGCAAACTCGGCTTCGGCTACATGAAGTCGGACTATAATGTCCGTTGCTACTACCGCGACGGCAAATGGGGGGAGATTGAGGTGTCGAGCGAGGAGAACATCTCTATCCACATGGCGTCCACGTGCTTACACTACGGACAGGAGGGCTTCGAGGGTATGAAGGCCTTCCGCGGCAAGGATGGCAAGATCCGCGTGTTCCGCATGGACGAGAACGCCAAGCGTCTTCAGCGCACCAGCGAGGGCGTGATGATGGCCAAGCTGCCCATAGAGAAGTTCGAGGAGGCCGTCCGCAAGGTCGTCCTGCTCAACGAGCGCTTCGTGCCGCCCTACGAGAGCGGCTGCTCGCTCTACATCCGCCCTCTGCTGATAGGCATCTCGCCACGCATAGGCGTAGGCGCCTCCACCGAGTACCTCTTCCTCATATTCGTGCAGCCCGTCGGCCCGTACTTCAAAGACGGCTTCAAGGCCACGCCAGTCGTGATACTGAGGGGCTACGACCGCGCCGCCCCGCTTGGCACTGGCACAATCAAGGTGGGCGGCAACTACGCCGCGAGCCTCGTGCCGGGCGACATGGGTCACAAGATGGGCTACTCGGCCGTCTTGTATCTCGACGCCAAGCAGAAGAAGTTCGTCGACGAGTGCGGCCCCGCCAATTTCTTCGGCATCAAGGACGGCAAATACGTCACCCCGAAATCGACCTCGATACTGCCCTCCATAACCAACATGAGCCTGCAGCAACTGGCCACGGACATGGGCCTCACCGTCGAGAGGCGCCAGATACCGGAAGAGGAGCTGGCGACATTCGAGGAGGCGGCCGAATGTGGCACGGCTGCCGTCATAAGCCCCATCTCGAAGATCGACGACCTCGACATGAAGAAGACATACGAGTATTGCAAGGACGGCAAGCCCGGCCCCGTATGCACCGAGCTGTACCATAAGCTCCGCGCCATCCAGTACGGCGACGAGCCAGACAAGTACGGCTGGGTCAGCATAATAGAGCGTTAAGGCTCGGCCCGCGGCTCACGCGCGAGGCGCACCGGGGTGTGACAACCCCGGTGCGCCTCGCGCGTTTTTTCCGCCCGAACGCGCGAAAGGCGGGTTTTACGCACGCCCACCCCACCGAGCGACCAGAAGGAACGGCTTAATTGTAAAAAAACATTACTTTCGCGTAGACGCGCCCGGCCTTGCGCCGGAGCCGCTAACCTCACTAACCAAGCCATCAGAAGACAATGCGAAGAGTTGTGGTGACGGGCATAGGCATATGGTCCTGCCTGGGTACGGACGCAGACTCCGTAAGCCAATCGTTACGCGCCGGCAAGTCAGGCATAGGCTTGCGCCCCGAGCGCATAGGCTACGGCTACCGCTCATCGCTGAGCGGCATAGTGCCAGACGCTATAGTCACCAAACAGATGGTGCGCGACCGCCACGTGAGGGCGGGCATGCCCGAGGAGGCGCAATACGCCTACATGGCGAGCGAGCAGGCCCTGCGGCAGTCCGGGATGGGCGGCGCTTACCTGGCGTCGAACGAGGTGGGCTGCATTTTCGGCAACGACTCGTCGGCCAAGCCGGTCATAGAGGCCGCCAAGCTGATGGACGAGAAGCACGACTCGGCCATGCTGGGCTACGGCACCGTGTTCCAGTCGATGAACTCGACCGTGACCATGAACATCTCGACAATCTTCGGCCTCCGCGGCATCAACTTCACCGTCAGCGCGGCATGCGCCTCGGGCAGCCACTCCATAGGCCTGGCGTACATGATGATCCGCGACGGGCTGCAAGACGCCGTGCTGTGCGGCGGGGCCCAGGAGACCAACTTCTACTCCGTCATATCGTTCGACGCCCTGTCGGCCTTCTCGGTGAGGATGGACTCGCCAGAGCGCGCCAGCCGCCCGTTCGACCGCGACAGGGACGGCCTCGTGCCAAGCGGCGGGGCGGCCGCCCTCGTGCTGGAGGACTACGACCACGCCGTGGCGCGCGGGGCGGAGGTGCTGGCCGAGATTAACGGCTACGGGTTCTCGAGCAACGGCGGCGGGATGTCGCAACCATCCGACGAAGGCAGCATCATAGCCATGGGCAGAGCCTTGCGCATGGCGGGGATGGAGGCCGACGACATAGACTACGTGAACGCGCACGCCACGAGCACACCCCAGGGCGACGCGTGCGAGGCCAGGGCCCTCAGCCGGCTCTTCGGGGGCCGTCACGCCCTGATATCATCGACGAAGGGGATGACGGGCCACGAGATGTGGATGGCGGGGGCGTCCGAGGCCGTGTACAGCATCCTGATGATGCGCGGCGGGTTCGTAGCCCCTAACGTGAATTTCGAGAACCCCGACGAGTTCTCCGCCGGGCTGAACATAGCGAGAGAGACGGTGGAGAAGAGCGTAAGCCGGGTCCTGAGCAACTCTTTCGGATTCGGCGGGACGAACGCGGCCTTGGTGCTGAGCAAAATATAGCCAAACCCCATAAAAACTATTACAGTGGAAAGAACCCAGATAGAGGAGAAAGTAAGGAAATTCCTGCTTGACGAGCTTGAGATAGAGGAGGAGAACATAAATGACGACGCACGCCTTTATGAAGACATGGGCATAGACAGCCTCGACCTCGTGGAGATTGTCGTCATTGTGGACCGGGAGTTCGGATTCAAGATAAACCCCGAAGAGATGAAGGGCGTGTCCACGCTAAGGCAGTTCTGCGACTACATAGAGGCCAAAACGACAAAATAGCCCTCACGGCGCACGTGGGGGGGGGTGAAGACATGGCGGCCAAGCGGGTTGTGATAATAGGCAGCGGCCTCGGCGGACTGTCGTGCGGCGTCATCCTGTCAAAGAACGGATATGACGTGACGGTCCTGGAGCAGGGAGCGCAAATAGGCGGCTGCCTGCAATGCTTCAGCCGCCGCGGGGCGCGTTTCGAGACGGGCATGCACTTCATAGGCAGCGCATTGCCCGGGCAGACGATGCACAGCCTGATGAGATACCTCGGACTGTCGGAGACTATAAAGCTGTCTCGCCTGGCGCCCGACGGATATAACGTCATAACATTCGGAGAGGGCGAGGCCTTCAGAATCCCCAACGGCCGCGACGCGTTCATCGACAGGCTGTCGGAGCGCTTCCCGAAGGAGAGGGAAGCCCTCGGGCGGTACTTCGACATGGTGGAGTCCGTGGCGCAGGCGTCACAGCTCGCGTCGGGCAGAGACAGCATGGCGAACTCCGTGGCTCAGGCCGAATTCCAGCAGCGCAGCATAGACGAGGTGATTGGCGGAGTGACCCGTAACACGCTCCTGGCCAACGTCATTGTCGGCGACATGCCCCTGTACGCGGCGGTGAGGGGGCGCACCCCGTTCACCACGCACGCGTTCATAGCCGACTTCTACAACCAGAGCGCATTCCGCATAGCGGGCGGGAGTGACAGCGTCGCGGCGCAGCTGGCAAAGAACATAAAAGAGAACGGAGGGCGGGTGCTCACCGGAAGCAGGGCGACGCACATAGTGTGCGACGACAGCCGCGCGACAGGCGTGGAGGTCAATGGCGCGGAGGCGACCGAGTGCGACTACGTAATATCCGACGCCCACCCCAGCCTGACGGTCGGCATGCTCGACACGAAAATGATACGCCCCGCGTTCAGGCACCGCATAGAGAGCCTGCCGCAGACCACCGGTTGCTTCGCCGTATACCTCCACTTCAAGGAGGGCAGAGTGAAGTATATGAACCACAACCACTTCCACTACTTCACCGACAGAAACGCGGCCGCACCGTGGGACTGTGAGAAATACACCGCCACGGACTGGCCTCGCAACTACCTGTATATGCACTTTTGCGACGAGGAGAACCCCACGTTCGCCAAGACGGGCGTCATCCTGGCATATATGCGAATGGAGGAAGTGAGCCGCTGGGCTGGCACAGAGATAGGGCGCCGCGGGGCTGACTACGAAGAGTTCAAGCGCGAGAGGGCCGAGAGGCTGCTCGCCTTGGCGGCGGGAAGACACCCCGAGCTGTCTGACGGCGTGGCGCACATCTACACCTCGACGCCGCTTACGTACGCCGACTACACTGGCACGGCTGAGGGGGCGATGTATGGCGTGGCAAAAGACGTCACCCTCGGCGCAGGCGGGCGCGTGACGCACAAGACAAAAGTGCCGAACGTGTTCCAGACAGGTCAAAGCATAAACTCGCACGGCATGCTCGGCGTGCTTGTCGGCTCCATCGTGACATGCCGCGAGCTCGTGCCACAAGAGACCATCTATAAGCAGATATGGGAAGCGCAGTGATAATAGGCGGCGGAGTCGGCGGACTGTTCACCGGCGCCATATTGAGCCGCGAGGGCGTGAAAGTCACCATAGTAGAGAAGAACGACAAAGTCGGCGGCGGACTTCAAAGCTTCAGCAGGCAGGGCGAGACGTTCGACACCGGCATGCACATAGTCGGCGGGCTGACGCCCGACGGCAACATAAGGAAGATATGCAGATACCTCGGCATTGAGGGCGACCTCATGACGCGCGACGCGGGGGAGGACTGCAACGAGAGCGTATATTTCGCAGAAGACGGGCAGACATACGCCATCCGCCGCGGGCGAGACGGCTTCGTAGACTCCGTGGCAGCGCACTTTCCCGAAGAGCGGGACAACATAGCGCGGTACACAGACGCCATGTTCGCAATGGCCGACTCGTTCGACCTCTACAACCTCCGCCCCTCGGAAAGCCTGATGCCCACCATGCCGCCCGACGGACTCATGGCGGCGAGCGACCTCATAGCCCGCCACACATCGGACCCCCGCCTGCGCGCGCTGCTGGCGTACATAACGCCGAGATACGGCGGCAGGATTGGCGAGACCCCGGCCTACGTCCACTCCCTCATAAACGTGCTGTTCATACGCGGCGGCAGCCGCTTCGCAGGCGGCAGCCAGCACCTTGCCGAAGCCCTGCGCGGCGTGACCGAGCAAGCCGGAGGGCGTGTGCTAACCTCCGACGCGGCCGTGAGCATAGAGTCGGCTGGCAGGCACATAACAGGAGTCCTGACAGCCAACGGCGAGCGACTGACAGCCGACCACTTCATATCCGCCATACACCCTCGCGCCATGCTGCGCCTGATGGACGAACGGGCGCTGCCCAAGGCATACCGCACGAGAATTGGCGAAGCCCGCAACAGCTACTCCGCATTCTCTGTATACATAAAGCTAAAAGACGGGGCCTTCGAGTATATAGACCACCCTGAATATTACATGACGCGCTACGCCGACGTGTGGAACATAGGCGCACACTCGGCCGACTGGCCCCTGGGATTCCTGCTGATGACTCCACCCGAGGAAAGGCAGGGCCGATGGGCGCGCAAAATGCTGATTACAGCCCCCATGCCCTATGAAGAGGCGTCAGCATGGGCCGAGACGCGCACGGGGCGGAGAGGCGCGGAGTATGAGGAGTGGAAAAAACGT
Organism: uncultured Bacteroidales bacterium; assembly: GCA_934725785.1. Classification (GTDB taxonomy): domain Bacteria; phylum Bacteroidota; class Bacteroidia; order Bacteroidales; family Marinilabiliaceae; genus W3P20-009. The sequence goes on from CAKVCS010000038.1 coordinate 6,958, forward strand.
ATGACGAGCATGGTGCTGGCCAAGGCGGAAAGCATGCACCCTCGCCTGGCAGGGGCAATCGAAGCCATGTGGTCGGCCTCGCCGTTGACCATAAGGGACTACTACGCGTCGGAGGATGGGGCGATGTACGGCTTCAGCAAAGACTGCCGCAACATGGCGGCAACACAGCTGACCATAGCGACAAAGATAGACAACCTGCTACTGACGGGCCAATGCGTGAACCTGCACGGCTTCTGCGGCGTGCCGCTAACCGCTGTGAGCACGGCGGAGGCCATATTGGGTCATAACGCCGTGATAGAGAAAATCAACAGGGCGGCAGGTCAGTCGAACCAGTGCTGAAGCGAGAGGTTGTCGGCATTCTTGCTTGAGAGGATGCGGATGAACTCCTTGACCGACTTCTTGACATACTTGCCCCTCAAGATGTGGAAACACCCCTCTATATTGTTGCCGGACACATCGATGGGAGAGCAGACGAGGCCGGACTGGGCCGTCACCGCAGCCCTGCTGAGCACGGTAGCGAAACTGCTGTTGCGCACAATGTCGGTTATCGTGTTAACCTCGTTTATCTCGAGCCTGATATCGAAAGAGTATCCCTTGTTGTCAATGAGAGTCTCAAAAAGGTTCCTCGCCTGCATGCCGCGCGTCGGCATGGCATATTTGAGCTCCTGCATCCGCCTGAGCGAAATCTCGCCCCTGGCCACCTCGCTGGCCATAGGATGGCTCTCGGAGACGAAGACGCACAGCTTGTTGTCGAAAAGCACATGGCTCTCGATGTTCTCATAAAGCTCGTGCGGCTTATATGACAGCGCGAAGTCGACCTCCTGGCGCTGCAGCATGCCCATCAGCTCCTCCATAGTCTTGAAGCAGGCGTTGAGGCGGATGTTGGGGTGGAGACGGGTGAACTCGAGCATCGTCTCGCGCAGAATCGTCCCGAAGGAGTGCGTGCACCCTATGTTGAGCTCCCCCTCGTCGAGGTTCTGCACGTCCGCGATGCGATCCACGCACTGCCGAGCCTGCTGGAGAGTCTTGCGGGCGTCGGAGAGGAAGTATCGCCCCTCCTCGGTGAGCGTGACGCTGTGGCTGTCGCGGACCAGGAGCGAGCACCGCAGCTCATCCTCGAGCGAGCGTATCTGCTGCGAGAGCGTGCTCTGGCTGACGCAAAGATCCCTTGCCGCCTCGGTGAAGTTGAGCAGCTCTCCGACCTTCACGAAATATTTCAGCTGTCTGAGTTCCAAATCAACCCTCTGTATGTTTGGCGCGAATGTAGCTAAATTACGGCACTTGGGCATCACTTGCGCAGGTCTCGGGTGACGTCGAAGGAGTACTT
>CAKVCS010000039.1 GCA_934725785.1 uncultured Bacteroidales bacterium
GCTCTGCCCGAAGAAATAAACAACCATGTATGCCAGCATAATAACGATCAGAATCTGAAAAATCCAGGCAAGAATCTTTAATGGAACGGCCCCTTTCCGGGAGACTGCTGCCTGCTGCATCTGCTCCGCCTCCAGACGCCTCTGCTCCCTAGGGCTACGGACAATGTTTTCCTGTACAGGCTGCTCTCTGTTTTCCCTGTTTGTTCTTTCCCATCTGCTCATATTTTTTCCTATATCAATTTTATAAATTGCTGCAATCCTATCTTATGAAAAAGGGACAAAATACTAAGTATTTGTCCCTTCCGCCGTCTTATTATTTTACTAACTCTTTTACTTTTGCGCTCTTACCAACGCGACCTCTTAAGTAGTTCAGTTTTGCACGTCTTACTTTACCGTGTCTTACTACCTCAACCTTTTCGATTGTCGGAGAATGCAGCGGCCATGTCTTCTCTACGCCGATGCCGTTGGAATTCTTTCTAACTGTAAAGGTCTCTCTGCTGCTTCCGCCCTGTTTTTTCAGAACTACGCCTTCGAAAACCTGTACACGTTCACGGTTACCCTCTTTAATCTTAGCATATACCTTAACGGTATCACCAACGCTGAATTTCGGTGCGTCTGCTTTCATCTGAGCAGCTTCAATGTTTTTAATAATTTCGTTCATTGTGTTCCTCCTTATATACTTGGATGTTCTTAATGCACTCATGGCAACAGAGGACCATCTCTTTTTCACAACACATATCATACTAGCATGTTTCTTCTCTGTTTGCAAGAAGTTTATTCAGATATTTCCTGTCTTTTTCACTTAAATTCGCTGTTTCCAGCAGATCCGGTCTCCGTTCCAGGGTCCGCTCCAGAGACTTTTCCCTGCGCCAGAGTTCCACATTGCCGTGATGCCCCGAGAGCAGCACCGCAGGCACTGCTTTTCCGCGCCATTCTTCCGGCCGGCTGTACTGAGGATATTCCAGCAGATTATCCTGAAAGCTTTCAAACTGAGCAGACTCTTCGTTGTTAAGTACGCCCGGCACAAGGCGGGAAATTGCATCAATCATCACCATAGCCGGAAGTTCTCCGCCTGTGAGCACATAATCCCCAATCGACACATAATCCGTTACAACCTCATCCAGCACACGCTCGTCGATCCCTTCATAATGTCCGCAGAGAAACACCAGATCTTCTTCGGCAGCCAGTTCTTCGGCCAGAGCCTGCGTAAATACCTGCCCCTGCGGAGTCAGATAAATTACTCTCGGCTTCCTCCCGATCTTCCCGGCAACAGCCTGACACGCTGCGTAGACAGGCTCTGCCTGCATCACCATACCGGCGCCTCCGCCGTAAGGATAGTCATCTACCCGCCCCTTGCGGCGTTCCTCGGCATAATCCCGGATATTAACTGCCTCCAGCGTAATCAGCTCTTTTTTAATCGCCCGGCCGATAATACTGGCATTGAGCCCGCTCTCGTCGGTAAGGCCGTGGCAGCCCAGCAGGGCAAGGTGTTCTCTGCTGTCGAGGGTGTCAATGGCGCCTATGCCATTGAGGTTGTCGCTACCGATGATGCGCCGGCAGCTACGCCCGAGGCCGTCAAGAGCTCCTACGAGTCCCGTCTGCGCAGCATCCCATACTACCTCCAGCAGGTCGTTACCGATGTTGAGATAGAGGACAACCGCATCAACTTCTATTGATTATCCGCGTTCTCACTCAGGAATGCTGTGAGTGTGGTGAAATAAGAAACAGCCGTCGCAAGCGAACCTTGCGGCGGCTTTGTCTTGTTGAGAAATCTCTCTCGAAATGTCCATTATAGATAAATACGCATCCGACCCCCGGATAGCCACGCTCCGTAATTTTTTTAAGGAGGCCAAGGATCCGAGGACGATGGTTGTGAAATCGCTCGTGGCATCGGCGCGAGCTGTCGCGGTGGCCGCCGTAGGAGTGGCAAAGAACGTGGTGGTCTGCGCCGAGCGCGATGACGCGCCCTACCTTTACCATGACCTCAGCTGCCTTCTCGGGGGCGATAAGGTGTTCTTCCTGCCATCTTCTTTCCGACATGCGCCCAAATCCGACGGATATGATGCGCAGAACATCCAGCTGCGTACCGAGGCACTTGCGCACTTCGCTTCCGACAAGCAGGTCACCATAGTCACATATGCTGCGGCAATGGCCGAAAAAGTACCCGCCACGGCCTCCGTCGAAAGTGACTTCATCACCTTGCGGCGTGGCGATAAGCTTGGGCTCTCATTCCTTGTCGACACGCTCCTCGAGTATGGTTTCCAGCGGACCGACTTCGTCTATGCGCCCGGCCAGTTCTCCGTCCGAGGCAGCATTGTCGATCTGTTCTCTTTCGCCACGGATGCGCCCACGCGAATCGACTTCTTTGGCGATGAGGTCGACTCCCTGCGCTCTTTCGACCTGGAGTCCCAGCTCTCCACGGACAAGATTGAGAGCGTTAACATAGTTCCCGACCTCGGGCGCATTGACAAGCCCTCCTCGCTCACGCCATTCTCACTATCCATCCCGCCCGATGCCGCTCTTTGGGTTGTTGACGAAGACGCCGTCTCGCAGATGCTCAGCGCGCAGTATGACGCAGTCGCAGTCGCGGCTGGCGACGAGTCGTCGGACGGTGCGCCTCTATCAATGGAGCTCTTTTGCACCGCCGAGCAGTGGAGGGCCGGCGTCGCGTGTCCAACGGTGAATCTCGCAAACGGCAAGGGCGAGGCGGATGTCGATTTCCAAATCGTCGGACAGCCGCTCTTCAAGAAGAACTTCGACCTCCTCGAGGACGACATATACTACAAGTCGGCCGATGGATACCAGGTCTTCCTGCTGTCGGACAACAGCAGGCAGCTCCAGCGTCTGAGATCAATCCTTGGAGAGAGAAAGCGCAAGCTCAAGTATTCAGAGCTGCAGCTCTCGCTCCATGCCGGTTTTGTCGACAAGAGCCTTAGGCTCTGCTTCTACACCGACCACCAGATCTTCGAGCGTTTTCAGCGCTTCACGTTGCGCAACGACAACATGCGCAAGCAGCAGCAGAGCATCACCCTGCGCGAGCTCAGCGAGCTCAAGATTGGTGACTATGTCGTCCACATAGACCACGGTGTCGGCGTCTTTGGCGGTCTTGTCACCCAACACATCGGCGGCAAGACCTATGAGTCCATAAAGCTTACGTATCAAGACGGCGACACCCTCTACGTCAATGTGCAGTCCATGCACAAGATATCCAAATACCGCGGTAAGGATGGCATACCGCCCAAGATAAACAGGCTCGGCTCGGCGCACTGGACTAAACTGAAGGAGAGGGCGAAGAGCCGCGTCAAGGACATTGCCCGCGACCTCATCGAGCTATACGCAAAGCGTAAGGACGAGGAGGGCTTCGCCTATTCGCCCGACTCCTATATGCAGCAGGAGCTTGAGGCCTCTTTCCTCTATGAGGACACGCCCGACCAGTATAAGGCAAACAAGGCCATAAAGGCCGACATGGAGCGCAGCGCGCCTATGGATAGACTCGTTTGCGGAGACGTGGGGTTCGGCAAGACCGAGCTCGCCATTCGCGCGGCTTTCAAGGCCGTGTGCGACAACAAGCAGGTGGCGGTGCTCGTTCCGACAACGGTCCTTGCCTTCCAGCACTATAACACGTTCCGCTCGCGCCTCGAGGGGCTGCCTTGCAAGGTCGAGTACATATCGCGCCTCAGGAAGCCGGCCGAGGTGAAGGCCGTCATCAAGAGGCTCGCGGCCGGCGATGTCGACATCATTATCGGCACTCACAGGCTCATTGGCAAAGACGTCAAGTTCAAAGACCTCGGACTGCTCATCATTGACGAGGAGCAGCGCTTCGGTGTCGGCGTGAAGGAGAAGCTCAGGCAGCTCAAGGTCAATGTCGACACGCTCACCCTTTCCGCAACGCCCATCCCGCGGACCCTGCAGTTCTCACTCATGGGGGCGAGGGACTTGAGCGTTCTCGCCACGCCTCCGGCCAACCGCCAGCCCGTCGAGACCATTGTCCAGGCCTTCAGCGAGGACTCTATGAGGGATGCTGTCAACTATGAGGTGGCGCGAGGCGGCCAGGTCTTCATCATAAACAACAGGATAGAGCACCTCGTTGAGCTGCAGCGTGTGCTTGGCCGCCTGTTGCCGGATGTGCGCACGGTGGTGGCTCACGGGCAGATGGAAGGGACGCGGCTTGAGAGCATCATGCTCGACTTTATCAATGGGGACTATGACGTGCTTCTCGCCACGACGATCATTGAGAGCGGACTCGACATCCCCAATGCCAACACCATCATCATAAACAACGCCCACCAGTTTGGCCTCAGCGAGCTGCACCAGTTGCGCGGGCGGGTCGGACGCAGCAACAAGAAGGCCTTCTGCTACCTCTTCGCGCCCCCCTTCTCCACCCTCACACAAGAGGCGCGCCGCAGGCTGCAGATTATCGAGGAGTTCGCGGATCTCGGCTCGGGCTTCAACATCGCCATGCAGGATCTCGACATCCGCGGGGCTGGCGACGTCCTTGGCGCGGAGCAGTCGGGCTTCATAACGGACATGGGCTATGAGACTTACCAGAAGGTGCTTGCCGAGGCCATCATTGAGCTTAAGACGACCGAGTTCAAGGACTTGTTCGCGGGGGACAATGTGGCGCAGAATGACGCCCTGCCCCAGTTCGTGGCCGACACGCAGGTGACGGTCGACGAGGAGGCACTGCTGCCCGACGAGTACATCTCCAGCATATCCGAGCGCATGAGGCTCTACCGCGAGCTCGACGCTATGACCAAGGATGAGGACATTGACCGCTTCCGCGCAGAGCTCGTTGACCGCTTTGGCCAGCTCCCGCAGCCCGCGGCCAACCTGCTTGAGGTGGTCAAGATCAGGAACAGGGCTCAGAGTCTCGGGGTTGAGAGGGTCATAATGAAGGAGGGGGTGGCATCGTTCCACTTTGTGTCGGACCGCGACTCTGCTTTCTACCAGTCGCCAGTTTTCGCCTCTATCATAGGGTGGATTCAGGCCAACCCGCGCAAGGCGCAGCTGAAGCAGACGACCGACAAGCTCTATATGAACATCAAGTCCGTCTCTACGCTGGCCGACCTGCGCGAGCTCGTCGACAGCCTTTGCGCCTTTGTCGTGGCGCGGGGGGCGGCGGCGAAGGCTTAGCGGGCTGACGCGACCGACAAGAAGAGAAAGAGGCCGCCCGGCAATCCTCACATCAGGATGCCGGGCGGCCTCGGTTCTGCGCCCCGCGGGTAGACTTACGCCTTAAGCTTGCGTTTTACGGCCTCCCAGGCCTCCCTTGTCCACAAGACGAGCGACGAGCCGCCTATTATTATGCCCCAGTCCGCAGCCGACATGCCCGTGACGCTGAAGAACTTCTGGAAACCTGGAGTCTCGACCATTAAGACCTGCCCCGCCAGTATGACGACAGCGATGGTCAAGAGCCCTCGGCAGCCCTTGAAATGCAGCGCGCTCAGGCCAGTCTTGAACGCGCGGGCGTTGAAGAGGTAGAAGAAATGCGTCATGACGAATGTTGTGAAAAGGTAGGTCAGCTCGCGGGCGGACATGAATTTCTTGTTATCCAGTGTGAAGTTGCCCGTGACGAGGTCGAGCATGGAGTTGACGCTCGCGTGTTGGAATATGTATAGCATCCCAAGCAGCAGCAGGAAGAAGAACAGGCCTACGGATACAATCTCTACCATCATCTCGCGGGTCAGTATGAACTCCTTGCGGTTCCGCGGCTTGTCGTGCATCACACTCTCCGATGGAGGGAGCGAGGCGAGGGCCATGGCGGCGAATGTGTCCATTATCAGGTTTATCCACAGCATCTGGGTCACCGTAAGCGGAGACTCCACGCCCATGAACGCGCCGCACAGCACAAGGAGGCAAGCCGTCACGTTCACAGTAAGCTGGAACAGCAGGAAGCGCTGTATGTTGCGGTAGAGCGAGCGGCCCCACATGACCGCTTTGCCGATGCTTGCGAACGAGTTGTCGACGATCGTTATGTCGCTCGCCTCTTTTGCCACGCTTGTACCGTCGCCCATCGAGAGGCCCACGTGGGCGGCTTTCAGGGCCGGCGCGTCGTTAGTGCCGTCGCCTGTCACGGCCACCACCTCGCCATTCCGTTGCAGGGCCTCTACGAGGCGTTTTTTATCCATCGGCCTTGCGCGGCTTATTATCTTGATGCTCTTCACCTTCGCGTCCACTTGGCTGTCGGTCAGCTGAGCGAACTCGGGCCCCGTTATTATGTTCTCGTCGCCGTCGGACTCGCCCCACAGGCCTATCTGCCTGCCTATCTCTTTGGCGGTGCCGGGGGTGTCGCCCGTCACTATTTTTATGTCAATTCCTGCTTCTTTGCACTCTTTCACGGCAGCCGGCACGTCCGTGCGAACGGGATCGGAGATGGCCGCGATGCCGATGAACGTTAGGTCCGAGGCTACAAGCTTGCCGTCGCTTATGGCCTCGTGGACGTTGTCGACGTACTGGTATGCGAAGCCGAGGGTGCGCATGGCGCGGCCCTGGTAATCCGTCAGCAGCTTGTTGACGTCCTCGCGCCGGGTGTCTCCGCCCACGTGAGTGCACAGGGCCATGACGAGTTCCGGCGCGCCTTTCACGTAGGCTATCTTGCGGCCGCCGATGACGCCGGACTCCACTACTATGGCCATATATTTACGCTCTGTCGAGAATGGCACTTCGGCCAGCTCGTTTGCCTGTTCGCGCATCTTGACGTAGTCCTTGCCCTTCTCGTGCATCCACAGCAGGAGGGCTCCCTCGGTCGGGTTGCCCATGACGCTCGGCCTGCCCGGGTTCGTCATGTCGAGCTGCGCTGTCGAGTTGACCGCCATGCACTCGTTGGTCAGCAGCTCAGCGTCGCCATCGTTCCCGAATATCTTTATCTCGTCCACGCGCATCTGGTTCTGCGTCAGCGTCCCAGTCTTGTCCGTGCATATCACGCTGGTGGCCCCCATGGTCTCGCAGGCGTGCATCCTGCGGACCAGGTTGTTTGTTTTCAGCATGCTGCGCATGCTGTAGGCCAAGCTCAGTGTCACGGCCATTGGCAGCCCCTCCGGCACCGCCACCACAATCAGAGTCACGGCTATCATGAGCGTCTGGAGCGCATAGGCGGTGAACTGCACCCAGTCGAAGTCGGCGTACGTTATGAAATACATCGCTATGCGGCCCAGGACTATGAGGGCGGCTATTATGTAGCTCAGTTTGGTTATGAGGTCCCCGAGTCCGTCGAGCTGCTCGTTTAGCGGCGTCCTCACGCTCGAGTCGATCTGTGCGGCCTCGAACACCTTGCCTTGCTCAGTCTTGTCGCCTACGGCCGTCACCTCGCCCACGCCGTGACCCTCCATCACCTTGGTGCCTTTCATGGCCATGTCGCTCTTGTATGTGGCGTTCGGGTCGAAGTCGTCAGGGTTTGTCGTCTTGGCGCACAGCGGCTCGCCGGTGAGTGTCGACTCGTCCACGCTTAGCAGCGTTGCCTCAATCAGGCGTATGTCGGCAGGCACCTCCTCGCCTGCGTTGAGTATCACGATGTCGCCGACCACGATGTCTTTGCGCGCCACCTGTGTGGCCATGCCAGAGCGGACCACGTCCACCAGCTCGTCATCGTTCACCTGGTTGAGCAGCGAGAACTCCTTGTCGGCCTGCCTCTCAAAGTAGAAGGCGAGACCCGTGGCGAGCAGTATGGCCACGAATATGCCTATTGGCTCAAAGAAGACTTCCGAGCCCTGACCAAGCCCTGCGTACTCGTATATTGAGATGCCTACGGACAGCACGCCCGCGATGAGCAGTATTATTATCAGCGGGTCGGTGAATTTCTCGAGGAATTGCTTCCATAGCGGATCTTTCTCGGCCGGGGTCAATATGTTGGCCCCGTGGGCTTTGCGGCTTTCTTTCACCTGCTCGGCGGTGAGGCCTGTGTAGTGCTTGTTGTTGCTCATCGGTTATTTGGGCTGCCTGTTTCGCTTTTTTTAGGACTGTTTACCAAAGTTACTTCTTTCCTATAATTTATCCTTGTAACGAGTGCGCATTCGGTGTTACATTTATGTGTCAGAGCGCCCGTCGCCCTTTCGCAAAGCCGCCCGGGGGGCGGCTTTATGCCTTGCGCGCGCTTTGTTTTCATTTGCCCGTGTGGTTGGAAAAAATAAATCCCGC
>CAKVCS010000040.1 GCA_934725785.1 uncultured Bacteroidales bacterium
CATTGGATGTCATAATGATGACAGTGCCAGAGAAGTCGGCTTTCTGCCCCTTATTGTCCGTGAGCTGGGCATAGTCGAGCACTTGCAGCATGAGGTTGAACACAGCGGAATGCGCCTTCTCAATCTCGTCGAAAAGCAGGACGCAGTTGGGATTCTTGCGCACGGCATCGGTCAGTAGCCCCCCGTCCTCATATCCTATGTATCCGGCTGGCGACCCGACGAGCCTGGAGACGGTGTGTCGCTCAGAATACTCGCTCATATCGAACCGCACGAGCTTGACACCGAGTTCGGCCGCGAGTACTTTCGCAAGCTCCGTCTTGCCTACTCCCGTGGGGCCGACGAACAGGTATGCGGCGAGCGGCTTGGTGTCGTCGCTCAACCCGGCCTTGGCGAGCAGGACGCTCTCGGCAACTCCGTGGACGGCCTCGTCCTGGCCAAAGATCTTAGAGAGCAGGTTGGCCTCAAGAGAGCGGAGCCCATCTTCCGAGTCCGCCGGCCGCGCAATGGTGTCCGCGCCGAGCGTCTTGAGGTAGCCGCCCACCATGGCGGCAGTTATCGTAGAGGCCGCACCACCGCGTTTTACGGACTTTTCCATCTCGGCATATGCCAAGACGCCGTCGAGGAGGTCGAGCGCGCGGCCCGGCATGGCGATGTCCTTGGAATAGGATGACGTCGCCGTGTCGATGACGAGGTCTATGATATAGTCCGGGCAGGTGCCTTGAGGCACGAGGTGCGCGTCGAGAATGTTCTGCGCTCCGGCCTTGACCATCAGTCGGCCGTCCGGCTCGAGGGCTGGCTCGGTGATGTCTATTCTCGTGAAGTTCTTCTCGACGACCGAGTTGTGTGTGGCAAGCCGCTTAAACTGTTCGAAAGAGGCCGTCGTGATAATATGAATGTCCTTCCCGTCGATGAGCGAGAGCAGGAGACGCAGGGTGTCGGGCGTGTTGTCGTTCTGGTTTTGTGGCATGAGCTCGCCCAAGTTGTCGGCGAAAATCACTGCCATGCATCCCTCGTCCTCGATGTCCGCGACGATATCGGCCACGTGGTTCTCTATCTCGTCGCTGTATGAGACTCCGGTGACGACGGATGCCGGGCTGAACTTATAGAACCTTGCGCCGCCGAAGCGGCTTCGCTTCTTAAACCGCCCTTTCGCCTGGACGAGGCCTGCAACCATCGTCGACTTGCCGACCCCGCTCTCCCCGACATACACTATGTTGCCTCTCTTTGACTTAAGGAGCGTGACGATGGACCTGTTGACCTCGGCCTCGCGGCCCGCGAACTTTATCCCAGCGAAGAGTCCGTCGTCATCTATCCGGCGGCAGGCGTCGTCTTGCACGGGGTCGGAGTCTCCGGCCGTCTGCTCGGCATCGTCGGCAGGCGGGTAGTTCCAGAAGTCCTTAGGCGTAATATCGTCAGGGAGGGGGATGTTTGGCTTCATTCCCTCACACACGTCGCGATACCTTGCGAAGACCGCCCTCCTCTTCGACTCGGGCAGATACTTGTCGAGCACGCTCTTTGCGACAGAGTTTCGCAGGTAGCAGACCCCGACGAGATAATGCACAGGCATCACGCCCTGCAACCCCTCCTCGCCAATGTTGTGAGACATATCCTCCGCCATCTGCTCATAGCTTGCCGACGGGTTGGGCATATACTTCCTGTTGGCGGGGACACGCTCCAGGGAGTTGAGATAGTCCGACAGCCTCTCCTTGATTGAGGCCACGTCGACCCCGAACTCATCGGCAAGGAGCTGGCCGAGCCTGAAATCGGGGTCAGAGACGAGCGTGAAGAGAAGGGCCTCGGGCGTTATGAACTGGAGCCTCAGCTGCTGCGAGAGCCTCACAGTCCGAGACATCAGGGCGAAAGTGGAGCCCTGGGGGAAAATACTCAAATCCTTGTTAGGTGCAGTTTCTTTAGGCATCTTCAGTAGTCAGCTTGAGGGGGAAATTCTCGGCGCGGGCCATATTCATCCCGGCCTGGGCCTTGGACACCGCAATGTCTTTGGGGTATATGCCGACAACGGCGGACCCCTCGGCATCGACCTGCTCGGTGAGGGCGGCGGCGGCGCCTTCCTCATAGAAGAAAACCTCTACGAGCATACGCGTCACGAACTCGAACGTCGTGACGTCGTCATCGTGAATGACGACCTTCATGCGGTCGGGCTCATGGGTCCTGCGCCTCAGAGTCCGTCTCGGCGTAAGCTGAATCTGTTCCATGACGCTAAGTTAGCCTTTTCGCGCCGCAATGCAGCCAACCGAGAGGAAAAAGAGAAAAGATTGCCCGCATAAGGATATAAAATCTTAACTTTGAGTTCAAAATTAGGGTGCGGCGGTGAGTTGTCGTCTGTGCCAAACAAGAAACAACAATAAAAACGAGCTTACCATGTGGGTAATTTGTGCAGACCTTGAGGGCGTGTTTGTTCCCGAGATATGGGTCAACGTGGCAAAAAAAACAGGTATCGAGGAGCTGAAACTCACTACCAGGGACATAAAGGACTATGACGAGCTGATGCGCATGCGGCTAAGGATACTTGACCAGCACGGCCTTAAGCTGCAGGACATACAAGATGTCATTGGCACACTCGACCCGCTGCCGGGCGCGCTGGATTTCGTGCGCGAGATTCGCAAAGTGGCGCGGTTCGCCATCGTGTCGGACACCTTCGTGGAGTTCGCCCAGCCGCTCATGGACAAGCTGGAGAACCCTTTCCTGCTGTGCCACAGCCTTGAGACCGACGCCAGCGGCCGCATCACGAACTATAAGCTCCGCCAGCCGGACCCCAAGCGCAAGACGGTCGAGGCGTTCAAGAGCCTCAAATATGACGTGGTGGCGTTCGGCGACTCGTACAACGACGTGACGATGCTCGAGGCCGCGGACAAAGGCATATTGTTCTGCCCACCAGACAACGTGAAGGCCGACTATCCGCAATATCCGGTCGTTACGGACATCAACGAGCTGAAAAGCAGGCTGATGGATATCGTATCTAAGTAAGCGGGCAAGATAACAAAGCAAAAGCCGCATGCGGAGACGCCTGGATGGGCGCTATCCGCATGCGGCTTTTGCCGTGCTTATATAGACAAGGGGACGCGGAACGCGTATGCTCACACGAGCTTCTCCATCCAAATCATGTCATACCAACGGCCGAACTTGAAGCCAGAGCGGTGGAAATGCGCCACGAGGCGGTATCCCATGCGCTCGTGGAACATCATGCTGGCGTTGGTCAGATAAGGGTCGCGCACCTGCGCATATGTTATGCAGGCGCAAATGCTGCGGACTCCCTGCTCGACGAGCCTCCGCTCAAGCTCCCGGAGCAGCGCAGCCCCCACCCCGCGGCCACGGGCGTCGGCGCGGACGTAAATGCTCGTCTCGCACGCGTATTGATAGGCGGCGCGTTCCTTGAAACGCCCGGCGTAGGCATAGCCCAACAGCTCGCCGCCGGGACGGCTCTCGGCCACGACATACGGGTAAGACTCGAGGGTAGACAAAATCCTGCGCGAGAACTCGGTGAGAGACGGCACGTCATACTCGAACGTGACGGCAGTGCCGGAGACGTAGGGCGAATAGATGGCGAGCAGGGCCGCCGCGTCGGCCTCGGTGGCAGGACGAAGAAAGAGCTCCATAGGCCGTCGTCACACAGTTTTTTTATGAGAAGAAGACTCCTTGTGCCGTTTTTTCCAAAGCTGATAGCTGTTCACGACATTCTGCCACAGCACATAGGCGCCAGGCGACACGCACGAGAGCGGGTTGAGATAGGTCTGCGCCATCCAAATGGCCAGCACCGTGTTCTTCTGCCCTAAGGCTTGGCCACCGCTTATCCGGTCTCCGTAGCGTCCGCCCGTAACCTTGCCAAAGAGAAACTGAGCCGCGCACGCCGCCACGGCTACCAGAGCGAGCGACAGCACTATGACGGCCTCGTCGGAGTCGTCCACAACGCTCTTGGCCGTCTTGCCCATCACCATGGCGAGCGCAAGAGCCCAAATGTAAAAAGCCAAACCCGAGTGCTCACGCAACCAGGCATGGGCGGCAGGCAACCATAGGCGCAAGGCCTGAGCCATGAGAAACGGGAATATGAGCAGTGGAAATACCTTGCCAAGGATGAGCAGGAATGCGTCGAAAAAGGCGGCGCCACCCTGCTGGACATAGACAAGAGGGAACACAACCGGGACATATATGGCGGCCAAGACATTGTCCATCAGCGTGAAAGTAATGAGAGTCTCGGCAGACCCTCCCAGCTTGTGAGTGATGACAGCGGCAGCCGTGGCCGTAGGGCAGATGAGGCACACCATGGCGCCCTGGGCCAAAACGGCCGAGACAGGGGCGAGCAGCAGGTAAGCGGCAGAAGCGCAGACGACCTGGAAAACGAGAAGCCACAAATGCCACTTGCGCAGACGGAACTGGCGAGGGTCGACACGGCAGAACGTCAGCAGCAGTTGGGCGAATATGAGGGCGGGAGTGAGAAAAGAGTCCAACGCCCAGACGAACCCGTGCATTGGGCGCAAAAAGCCAATGCAGTGAAACGCCAGATAGAAAAGCACGCCAGCAAGCATAGCGACTGGCAGGGTCCAATTTCGCAAAAAAGATATTACACGCTCCACGAAAACAACTTTACGCGCCCGGGGAGGTCAACCGGGCAGACGTAATCCCCGGCATTAAGCTGCCGCCCGACGGCGCTATAACACTCTTTACGCGAAAGTAACGGTTAGGCCGCACACACTCAGCTGCAAACATTGAAAGGTCGCGCCGATACGTGTAAATAATCATAAAAGGCCTGCGCAAAGACGCATGGGGCTACTTTCCATTGGAACGCACCAAATTATCAACACCGATGAAAAGCATCATCGAGAACAAGGCAAAGACAATAGCCTTCGCCGCAAAAACGACTACTGACGACATCATAATGAAAAAAAAATATTCGCCCCCGGCGCAAAGGCGGCGCCACGAGGCCATGGGCAGGTTTGGGAATGCAGACACGGGCAGGAGGCATCGGGACTGTCCTCACATCCGCCGGTCCTGTCATATTATACGGCTTGGCGTAAGATATGTTCTAAGCATAAACAGTGTATTCGCCCGACAGGAAACGCAAAAATGTTATTTTTGTAAAAAGAGATGACTTTATATGAAGACAAAGCAGGAGATTGTAGAAAATTGGCTGCCGAGATATACCGGGAGGCAGCTGGAGGAGTTCCCGCGGTACATTTTGCTGACGAACTTCATGAACTACGTGGAGATGTTCGCCAACATATACGGCGTGGAGGTCAAGGGAGGCAACATGCCCAACGCGATGACCCGCGACGTGGCCATAATAAACTTCGGCATGGGCAGTCCGAACGCCGCAACCATAATGGACCTGCTGACCGCGATACGCCCGAAGGCCGTGCTGTTCCTCGGGAAGTGCGGCGGGGCGAAAAGGAAAAACGAGATTGGCGACTTCATATTGCCCATAGCCGCCATACGCGGCGAGGGCACGAGCAACGACTACATGCCGCCCGAGGTGCCGGCCCTCCCGGCGTTCTCGCTCCAGAGGGCCGTGTCCGGGTCCATCCGCGACCATGGCTACGACTACTGGACGGTCACGGTCTACACGACGAACCGCCGGGTATGGGAGCACGATGACGCTTTCAAGCACAAAATAGAGACCATGAGGTGCATGGCGGTAGACATGGAGACCGCCACCCTCTTCACTGTCGGCTTTCACAACGAGATACCCACCGGCGCGCTTCTGCTCGTGTCGGACCAGCCTATGATACCCGAGGGCGTGAAGACCACGGAGAGCGACAAGAAAGTCACGTCGCAATTCGTGCGCCCACACCTGGAGATAGGGATAGACGCGCTCCTCGAGATTGAGAAGTGCGGCAACTCCGTCAAGCACCTTAAGTTTTAACTTGCAAAGAGGCCCAGACCGACGGGCCGCAAGACATTGCCATGGCCGTATTATCGCAAGACGACATACTGAAGGAGATGAAAGGCGGGACTTTCCGCCCCGTCTACCTGCTTATGGGCGAAGAGCCTTACCCCATTGACGTGGTGGCCGACTACGTGGAGCAGAACGCCATGGCGGAGGCCGACCGCACGTTCAACCAGACAGTGATATACGGGCGGGACACCACGGGGCGGAAGATAGGCCTCGAGTGCGACCAATACCCGACATTCGCCGAGAGGCGCGTAGTGATTGTCCGCGAAGCCCAAGCCACGAGCCAGATAGGCGACTTGGAGACATACGTGTCCCACTGCCTGCCAAGCACGATACTGGTGCTGTGCCACAAGTACAAGGCTTTGGACAAGAGGCTGAAACTCTATAAAGCCATAGAGAAGGCCGGTGGCGCCATAATGGAGACAAAAAAGCTGTATGACAACCAGATGCCCCACTGGATAAGCTCATTTGCCAACAAGCGGGGCTTCAGCATTGAGGACCGGGCGGCGGACTTGCTCGCGGAGCACGTCGGCACGAGCATGACTGACGCGGCTAAGGCCATTGAGAAGGTGAGAGCAGCGGTCGGGCCAAGCCTCAAGACCATCACGGTGGACATGGTCTCGGACAACGTGGGAATCAGCAAAGAGTACAACGCCTTCGAGCTGCGCGACGCCCTCTTCCGCAAAGACAAGGCCAAAGCCCTAATGATAGTCAAGGCCATGGGGCAGAACGAGAAAGCATTCCCCGTGCAAGCAATAATAGCGGCGCTTTACAACGGTTTCGACCACTTGTTCACGTATTGCTTCGCAAAAGCGACAACCAGGAGCGAAGATGAGGCTGTGAAAGCGGCGATGGCCGTCGGGGAGCGGAGCCCGTTCATGGTATCGAAGAATTTTGGCCCGGCCTCGAGGCTTTACACGGCAACAGACTGCATGCGCATCACGACGCTGCTGGCGGAGTATGACATGCGCTCCAAAGGATTCAACTGGCCGGACACGTCCAGCCGCGACATGCTGGTGGACATAGTGACGCGATGCCTGTCGATTGGCGAGCCGCGCCAATCTTAGTCATCCTATCGCCCCCCCAAAAAAGCAATCATCGCCACACAGCCCTTTTGTATCATTTAGCCCCCTGCAGAATGACACAGGTCGTCTTCGACCTCCAGCAACCGGGTCTACGCCCTCTCGGTATACACAACGCCTCCATTAACCCATAGCCTGTCTTTATCTCCATAAACTATATAGCGTAGCACCTTCCCGTTTATCTTGCCGTCGGCCGTCGCAGCCAGGGCATCGTCAGGGTTCACCATCGCCATCTCGCTTGTGACGTAAGCCTCGTAACGACGTTTGTTTTTATGCCCGCTGCGGTCATCGTGCATTTTTTGCTCTCGTACAAGTACTGACGCCCCATTTTCAGCATCCGTCAAGTCATCCCAAAATTGAACGTCATCGCCCCAGTTACAAGAAACTTTGTACCGATACATCATGTCGTCATATCCGGCTCGTTCACTATTGTCAATAGAGGCGAGCTGCCTTGAGACATGTTTTGCCAACATTGAAATGCGCGCATAAATTATATTGAAGTTGGAGCATGGTATAACGTCCTCTGGAAAGGTGTCTTTGACCATCGACAGGTAACCCTCGGCCACGTGAAAATCTTTAACCTCTTCTTATATAGGAACATATCCGCCGTACTTGAAGAAGAAATGTAACATCACTCCTAATACTTGTGGAGGTACACCTGGGAATGCCTTCCCTCCGAAATTCATATAGTCGTCATAGGCCCACCTGTCCGTCGTACCTCTTACGTAGTAGGACTCGTACCACCAATAATCACTTTTTATATCTCCATTTTCATACGGACACTCATCCTCACCTTTGTAGTACCTGCAGTGCGACAGACGCTGCTCCCACGTCTGCTCGAGTAACTTCGCCTCCATAACTCTTATTGTTTTGTTTATGCCCTAAGCGCCTTCCATTGTTTAATTATATGTGATAAGTTTTACGCACTCCGCTTTCATAATATTGCCGAGGCAAAAATTGTTTTTTTCTTAAAGCAATGACAGAATTGCGCATGACAGCCCTCAATTATTCCGTTAACTGTATAATACATTATGACTACGCAATATTGCGTCTGAAGCTTAGAGCTCCTTTCTCTTACTAACTCTAAACAGACTGACTGGCCCACGGACGCGACAGGTCGAGCAGATCAGTATTATGGG
>CAKVCS010000041.1 GCA_934725785.1 uncultured Bacteroidales bacterium
GCCCTGTGGCCAAGACGGCCATGGCGTACGGTGTCGAGGTGGGGGCAAACCTCAAGAACATCTTCTATGGCGCGAGCCGAGGCCCCGTGATTTATCCATTTGCGAGATACGAGTATTACAACCCTCAGGAGACCCCCGATAAGGGCAAGACGGTCGATGCCCGCTGCCAGGTCGTCAAGTGGACCGCGGGCCTCAACTGGTTCGCGCTGCCCAACCTCGTGGTGAAGGCCGACTGCACCACCCGGCACATTGGGACGAACAAGCCGTTCGAGTCGACCGAATATCATAATGAGAACGAGTTCTCCATCGGCATAGCATACGTCGGCTGGTTCTTCCGCAAATAATTCGAATTTTCTATTACAACAGATACACAAAAACAAGTTTTAGACAGATGAACAAGAAATTCTTGTCAATCATGGCGATGGCGGCTTGCGTGGCCTGCTCTTTCACCGCTTGCGATGACGATGACGACAACGAGGAGCCTACGAATGTCAAAGTACCTTCCGTAGATTGCGATGAGTCTAATCTCGCTTCTTGGGGCAACTATATGAAGGTCGTGTCCAAGCTGCTCGTTGACGACGCTACGACGCTCTACAATGATTGGGCAGTCTCATATGAAGAAGGTAAGAGCTATGCGGAAACTTTCAAAGCGGAGGATGCCACCGAGGCTGCCGGGGAAATATTCGATGGTTGCGAAGACATAGCGAACGAGGTCGGTGAGGCTAAGATCGGCGACCCGCTCAGCTTGTGGAATGACGGCAAATATCCTCAGGCCGTCCTCGCTGTCGAGTCTTGGTACAGCTGGCACTCCCGCGAAGACTATAGCAACAACATTCTCTCCATCCGCAACTCCTACTACGGCTCGCGAGACGGCAAGGTGGCGGAGTCTTCGCTCTCAGCCCTCTACAAGGCTGCCAAGCCTGAGCTCGACGCTAAGATGATTGAGGCAATCAATAACGCTTACAACAAGATTCTCGCGATTCCGAACCCTTTCCGCAACAACATCAACTCGGCTGAGGCTCTGGCCGCACAGAAAGCTTGCGGTGAGCTCAGCGAGGTTATCGGCACACTCAAGGCCGCCGTCGAAAACCTCGATGAGGCTAAGCTCAAGCAGGTGGTTGCCGACTATGTCGATGCCGTCGTAGTCCCGACCTATGAAGACCTAAAGAAGAACAACGAGGCTCTTCAGGCTGCATGCAATGCTTTCGCTAAGAATCCTTCCGACGATGCTTTCACAAAATGCGCAAAGGCTTGGCTCAATGCCCGTGTGCCTTGGGAGACGAGCGAGGCGTTCCTCTTCGGCCCCGTCGACGAAAAGGGCCTTGATCCTAACATGGACTCTTGGCCTCTTGACCAGGACGGCATCGAGAACATCCTCAAGAGCGGCAAGTTCGACGACCTCAATTGGAGCGGCGAATTCGATGAGGATAACGAGGATATTGCCAGTGCGCAGGCACTCCGCGGCTTCCACACTCTCGAGTTCCTCATCTTCCAGGATGGCAAGGCTCGCACGATTGTAAAGACTTCAACATCTACTGCTGAGTAGTCTGACGATATAGCGGGTTTAACAGCCCAACAGATACACGTGAAGGAGGGGAGGTCAGTTCTTCCCCCCTTCACATTGTGCTATGCATTTGTTTTTGTGTCTTTTCCCCACAGTCTAAAGAGATGAGATATCTGCCTCTGACTGCCATTCCCTTGGCTCTTTGCTGCCTGTCGGCTTGCGAGGAGGACACCGAGGGCGTGGACAACTTCATTGCCGAGCATTCGAGGGAGCTTGAGGAGTATTGCCTCTCGGCCGGCACTTCCACCATTTTCTACAACTCGTCCAAAGCCTACGACATCGACGCCGAGTGGCTTTCGGGCAAGTACGCCACCCGCTTCCAGACAGGCAACCGCCTTTACGACAACATTGTCGATAACTACGGTCCCGTCTATGGCGGCTACTCGTGCGCCTCGTGCCACCTTAACGCGGGTCGCACTTCGCCAGGCGTCTGGAACCAGGTGGGCGAGGACCCCGACGGGTCGCCCGTCTATGGCTCCGGGACCAACGGCATGTCCGCCATGCTCATTTACGTCTCGCGCCGCAACGGCGTCTTTTTCCAGGACTATGGCCGTGTGCTCCACGACCACTCCATCTACGGTGTCACGCCCGAGGGGAAAATCGAGATTCGCTACGACTACGAGAAAGGGACTTTCCCCGACGGCGAGGAGTATGAGCTCGCGCACCCCAACTACACCATCGTCAAGTGGTATAAGAAGATGTGGGACAGCGTCAAGAAAGACTCGGTCGAGATTAAGCCCGAGGATCTCTTCTGCTCCGTCCGCATCCCGCTGCGCCATGTAGGCATGGGCCAGATGATGGCGCTCGACCGTTCCGAGATTGAGCGTCTCGCGCAGCAGAGCAACTACCCTGAGTATGGCATCTCGGGCCGCGTCAACTACATCACCGAGAAGGGTGTGACGGGCGTAGGCCTCTCGGGCAATAAGGCTCAGCATCTCGACCTTACCGTCGAGCTCGGCTTCTCCAGCGACATGGGCGCCACCAACTCCCGCTATCCCGAGGAGATATGCGAGGGGCAGCTGCAGATGTCCCAGGGGTCTATGATGGGTCTCACGTATGACCAGCTCGACGTCTCCGCCGAGGATATGGAGAACGTCGACCTCTACCTGCACAGCCTCGGCGTGCCGGCAAGGCGCAAGGGAAGCACGACACAGACCGTCACCCTCACCGCCAGCGACGGGGCCAAGGTCAACATGACTGAGCGCGAGGCCGTCGAGCGCGGCGAGAAGATGTTCTACCAGGCAAAGTGCCACCTCTGCCACGTGACCACGCTCCACACCCGCCCCCGCGGCGCGACCCTCCTCATGGGTACCGAGCTGCCATGGCTCGGCTCGCAGACCATACACCCTTACTCCGACTTCCTGCTCCACGACATGGGCTCCGAGATCATGGGCGTCGGCCTCAACGACAACTACACCAGCGGCACCGCCCGCGGCAACGAGTGGCGAACCACGCCTCTATGGGGCATCGGCCTTCAGAAGAAGGTCAACGGCCACACCATATTCCTCCACGATGGCAGGGCGAGAAACCTCACCGAGGCCATCATGTGGCATGGCGGCGAGGGCGAGGCCTCGAAGAACATCTTCAAGAATATGGACAGGGCCGACAGGCAGGCTCTGCTCAAGTTCCTCGAGTCGCTCTGACGCTTTGCGCGCTCACCCTTCGTTTTAACATATAGCCTTTTGTTATCTTTGCATACCATTTAACCAGATGAAATCCATATACGTTGCCGCCATCGCGGCCATCTCTTCACAAGCCCTTTTGGCGCAAGAGGCTCAGCAGCCTCAGGCCACCCAGCAGAACTACGATGCCGAGAACGGAGTCGTAACCATTGGCAGCGACCGCATGTTCCAGATTGAGAGCGCCGACAAGCGATTCTCTTTCAAGCCCTATATGATGCTCCAGACCACCGTCAACTACAATTATTACGACGACGAGGGCCTCGACAAGGCGTATAATCAGGACAACGTGGCAAACAGCGGCTTCGCCATCCCCTACGCCGTACTCGGCTTCACGGGCAAGGCCTTCAGCAACATTACCTACAACCTCTCGGTCAACGCCGCCGCGTCGGGCGCCAATATCCTCCAGCAGGCCTGGTTCGACGTCAAGGTCAACAACGGCTTCGCCGTCCGCGCCGGCAAGTTCAAGACGCCTTTCTCGAGCGCCTACCTCACCACCCTTGGCGAGACCCTCATGCCCGTCCTGCCGGTGTCGCTCACCTCGACGGTCATCATGCCCTATTCGCTCAACGCCGTCAACCCCAAGATAGGCACGGGCTTCGACCTCGGCGTCATGCTACACGGCAACATCTGCCCCACCTTCGGCTATGAGGTCGGCTTCTTCAACGGCAACGGCTCTGGCTCCAACAGCGCGACCAAGACCCTCTCGGACGATTGGCACTTACCCTCGCTCCTCTATGCCGGCCGCCTCTCGTGGACGCCGTTCGGACCCATGCCACGCACGCAGGGCAACGCCAAGATGCTTGGCGAGAACAAGCTCGAGGTGGCAGTATCGGGCAGCATAAACGTCGAGAGCGAGAGCGAGAGCACCAACGACACCCGTGCGGGCTTCGAGTTCTCGTGGCTTCACAGGCGTCTCTATCTCGCCGCCGAGGCCTATATGATGCACGTCGGCTTTACCGACAGGCAGAAGATCGACAAGACCTACAATTTCTTCGGCGGATACGTCCAGGCCGGCTACTTTGTCCACGACCTGTGGCAGGTCACGGCGCGCTACGACTTCTACGACCGCAACAGCACCGGCACAGACGGAATCCTCAACAGCCCGGCCGTCGGCTTCAATTTCTTTGTGCGCAATTCGGGACTCAAGCTCTCGGGCATGTATCAGTTCATAGGCCGCACTGGGCATGAGACTCAGCTCGACCGCGATAATGACGACCTCGGCTTGGCAAAGCAGAGCGCGTGTGTGATGCTTCAGTACACATTCTAAGCCTTTTCCTCGTCACGTAACATCATGAGACGTCTATCATTATATGCTGTGTCGGTTGCCGCTGTGGCTCTCGCCTCGTGCGACGACGGTAGCGTCACCGACCCCGTCTACGTCGACTCCTCGTCCTCCTACAAGGTCGAGTTGACGGCATCCCTCACGGGGCTCGACCAGTGGGGCTCGGACTACTCAGTAGTCCTTGCGGCCTATAGTTATGACAGCCGCTACTCCGTCATTCAGAAAAGCCTCAACGTGTTCACGGCGGATGAGCCGACTCAGACGGTGGCCCTGTCTGGAATACCCGTCACTGCCAATACTATTGAGCTTGCCGTGACCGACCGGCTCAGGAGGCGTGTGGCCACCATCTACCGATATGCCATACCCGAAGGGCAGAGCGACGGCGAGGTTATTAAAATCGACGCCGGCAGCCTTGACGTAAGCCCCTTTGGAGTGGTCGATGCCGTTGTCTTCAACGGTACTAACACCAACTGCGTGCGCTGCCACGGCAACGGCGGAGCGGCGGGTCTCGACCTCTCGGCGGGCAAGGCTTATGAAGATCTTGTGGGCGTAAGCTCTACAAAGCAGCCCGGCATCCTCAGGGTCTCGCCTGGAAGCGCGGAGGATAGTTTCCTCTACAAGGTGATTACCCAAGGCGACGAGAGCGTCCACTATTCTCACCCGACCATCTTCACCGAGGACGACGTGGCGCACCTGCCCGAGCTTGTCAAGGTGTGGATTGAGCTCGGGGCTAAGCAATAGTTCTATAAAGCAACAACAACAGACAACAGAATGACATGAGACAGTTTGACAGATACCAGTGGGGCGAAATGGGCGTGAGCGCGGAGCTCTCCTCTTTTGAGCCCGATGGCGGGGTGGCTGAATATCACGCCATTCTCCACGTCGAGCCGCGAGGCCAGATATTCACGGAGCAATACGCGCGCCTGCTCAAGGCCGAGGCGGCTCTGCTCGCCCTGCCTCAGTTTGGCGGCGCGTGCGTGGTCTTCAAGCGCTACTTCCTCTCCGACGCCTGCAACCAGGTCCCGCTCATGACCGACCTTGGCGACGCCAGCGTGTCGTTCATCCAGCAGCCCCCTCTCGACGGAAGCAAGGTAGCCCTCTGGGTCTATGCGCAGAAAGGGGTCGAGATGAAGAGCCGCGACGGAGTCATTGAGGTCCGCCACAACGGATACACCCAGCTCTGGAAGATGGGCATGACGTCCAACGTCGGCGACTCCGCCCAGCAGACCGCCGCCCTGCTCGAGCAGTATGAGTCCCTGCTCGCGCGCTACGGCGCCACAATCGAGGCCAATAGCGTCCGCACATGGTTCTACGTCCGCGATGTCGACACCCAGTATGCCGGCATGGTGCGCGCGCGCAAGGCCAATTTCGAGGCCAACGGGCTCACCCCGCAGTCGCACTACATATCCTCGACGGGCATTGGCGGTCTGCCCGCCGACCCCAAGGCCATCATCCAGCTCGGCACATGCTCCCTCATTGGCTTCGAGCCCAGGCAGCAGAGGTATCTTTACGCCCTCTCGCACCTCAATAAGACCATTGAGTACGGCGTGACGTTCGAGCGCGGGACCCTCGTCGAGTATGGCGACCGCGGCCATGTCTACATTTCCGGGACCGCCTCGATAGACAACAAGGGCAATGTGCTTTATGTTGGCGACATCCGCCGCCAGGTCGGCAGGATGTGGGAGAACGTCGAGAAGCTCCTCGAGGAGGGGGGCATGGGCTTTGCGGACGTAATGCAGATCGTTGTATATTTGCGCGACACGGCGGACTACGACATCGTAAGCCGCATGTTTGCCGAGAAGTTCCCAAACACGCCATACGTACTCACGCTTGCGCCCGTATGCCGCCCCACGTGGCTCATCGAGATGGAGTGCATTGCCGTAGACAAGCGCGAGAACAAGGAGTTCCGCGACTTCTGAGAAGTGACGCCATTGCGGGAGGTCAGGCCCGCTTGCAGTCAAGTGGAGCGCTCTCAAGTGCGCCCCACTTGACTTTTCGTTTTTGTTTGATTTTTTTTTTAGATTCCTTAACTTTGTAAAACTTCTTGTGCGTTGACGCATAAGGGGGCGACATCGTCAATTATTTTATACCACAATGTTTATGAAGAAACTTTTACGTGCAGGTTTAATGTGCCTGCTGTTCCCAGTAGCAAATAGCGTTTGGGCGCAGAGTGTCACAGCCCTGTGGGATTTTAAGAACAACCTCCCCGAGGGCATCAAGTCTGTTAGTATTCAAGGCTCGCTAGGAACGGTCAATTCTACTGTGGATGGCATAGTGATGACCGTAGATGCTACAAATAGTGGGAAATTAGCTGGGCGCGATTCAGATGCGCAGTTCAACTCGGGAACCAAGCTTCAGATACCAGTAAAGTCCGCTAATGATGTCGTATCCGTAGTAAGCTATCCGAATTACCATAACTACACTATAGGTGGCGTGGCGGCTACAGCGGACACCGAGGAGCATAAGGCTACAACAGCAGAAGTCGCTGTTGGTTATGTTGAGGTCGAGGCTACAGGAAGCAGCTATATTTACAGTGTTCAGGTTGTTCAGGCTGGTACTCTTCAGGAAAAGTGTCTTTATTCCACAAGCTTCACTGAATGGGACGAGGTTGACCGGAAGAAGGCAACTGATGTTGTTGTGAATCTTAAAACGAAGTACAGCAAGGAGTCTTTTTCTATGACCCTTAATGGTGTGGGTGTTTATCCCGCAGGTGTAAACACAAAATTCAAAGAACCTGCCACTACGGGTTATATGCAGACTGCAAAATACACTGATGAGTATTCTGCATCAGAGCCGTCCGTTGAGACTTCATCACTGGCTTCTGTGACGAAATTGGTCCTTACTCAGGCTGCGACGGGAGGAAATCGAGGAATCAAGGTGTCAGTAAAAGGAGATGGGGACGATGACTGGGTCGTCATTCATAATCAATCCATATCGACTGCAAATGGAGAGACTCTTACTCTTGATGTCAACAAGACCAATTGCAAGATTAGGTTTCAGAGTTTCAGTCTTAACCAAAATGCCTATATAACAGATCTTGCCATATATGGAGAAGTGGATATGAGTTCTGCTCCTGCTCTCGGCTCCTTCAATATCAACGGTTCATCATATCAGGCAGCAGATATTTTTGAAGAAGACAACAATGGCGTTATGACGACGACAATCAAAATCTCTAAGAAAGACAAAATTGTTTCCGACTCAAACCCGCTGAATGACATAAAGGCCGACAATGGAACAGTAAAGAGCGTAACTTATGAGACAACAGGAGATGGTGCCGCACAAAAGACGGTTGTAACAATCATTGTGGAGGCCAATGGAGACCAGATGGTCTACAG
>CAKVCS010000042.1 GCA_934725785.1 uncultured Bacteroidales bacterium
GGAGAAGACATGCCGGCTGACTTGGCAGACATGCTTAGCTCACTGATTAAAGAAGCGGAAACCGCAAACGAATAAAATAGAGGGACATGAAAATAAACAGACTCCGGATTCACAACCTGACAACCATAACTGACGCGGAGATAGACTTCACGTCCGGGCCGCTTGCGGAACAATCCATATTCCTGATAACCGGCCAGACAGGTTCGGGAAAGACAAGCATCCTCGACGCCATAACACTCGCACTTTTCAACGAGGCGGCAAGATTTGGTAAAAAAGAGAAGGAAGCAAGATTCGAAGACCCTCTCGGCGAATTTGGCGACCAGGAAAATGACGTGAGAAGGCTCGTGAGGCGAGGAGCGGACAAGTGCGAGATTGAGCTAACATTCGAAGGCAACGACGGAGACAAATATACGGCGATATGGAGCGTAAAGAAAAATAAAAAGAGCGGGAAGTTTGGCAACGTCGACCGCACACTGATTTCCCGCAATGGGTCAATAGACGGGATAACAAGAGTGGATTATGCCATAAAGAGCGTCATAAACATAGACTTTGTACAATTTTGCCGCACTACGATGCTGGCTCAGGGCGAGTTTACCAGGTTCTTGCGGAGCAAGAGCGATGATAAATCATTAATACTCGGCAAGATTATCGACGTCGACATCTATGCTAAAATAGGCCAGAGCATATTCGAAAAAGAGAAGGAGGCTAAAACCGCGATAGATAAAAAAGAGGATGCCCAAAAGCAGCTTAACGTGATGACGGAGGAGGAACTTAAGACCGCCAAGGACAGACTCTCCGCCCTGAATACTGAATGTAAAGCCCTCACTATCAAGGTAAACGAGCTTAAGACGAAAATAGACTGGCTGGCAAGCATAGGCGTAGCCAAGTCAAAACTTAAGAGAAGCGAGCAAGAGGTAGCCGAGGCCGACAGGTACATAAAGTCTCCCGAAATGGCCAAACTGAAAGCGGACATAACGCTTTGGGACAAGACAGAGACCCTAAGGAGGCTAATAGACGAAAAAGAGAGCGGCCAAAGAGAGTGCGACTCTGAAATAAAGAAGGCAGGCGACATGGCATCACTTTTTGACAAATGCGACGCCGCACTACAAAAAGCGCAGAAGACAACAGACGAACTCGCTGAGAAGCTCCGCAGAGCCGATGACGAACTGCGACAGAGCCTAAAAGCATATGGCGAGGCCGCGCCACAGAGCAAGCACGATGCGCAGGTCGCAAGGGACAAGGCAGCCGCTGAAATCATGCATATCGGCAGAGCCAGGACGACGTTAGAACGCCTGAAAATTGCAACCAGAGACTTAAAAGACAAAGAGACAAGCGTCTCGGAATGCGAAAAGAGGCTCAACGAACTCTCCGCAAGAGCTGAAGAAGCTAAAAAAGACAAAAACGTCAAAGAGCTGAAAGCCAAGGAGGCTAAAGAAAAATATGACGCCATTGTCGAGAAATGCGGCCACGCCGCGGAAATCATCAAGATGCTGCACAAGGGGGACAGGTGCCCTGTGTGCGGCGGCACGATAGGCGACATGCCGTCGGAGGACGAGTTCGATGGCATAAAGGCGCCACTTGCCAAAGAGAGCCAAATGGCAAAGCAGGCTTCAGACAAGGCCGCCAAGACGTATGCGGACACCTATGCAGAGCTTGCGGCCATCCAAACCCAACTGCGGACAGAAAGCGCAGCAATGGCCAAAGCACAGGAGACGCACAAGGCGCGATGCCGCGAAATGGCATCGGAGGTGACAAACTGCGGACTGACGACGGAATGGGACTTCAACAACATAGAAGCCCTTGAATCCACGCTCTCGAACATGGAAAAAGAGTGCCGCAGAAAAGACGACGCCCTTAAAGCAATATGCTCGCTCTTTGACGCGAAAGAGGCGGCCCTGAGCAACATTAACATGCTGAGACCACAATTTGAAGAGGCTAAGGATAAAAAGGACAAGGTGCTCGCAGTGACCCCGGGATGGAAAGACCGCCAACCGAGCACGGTGCCAACAACAGGCGAGAGCATTGTAGCACAATGGTCTAACCTGCTGACGACCGTGACGTCTTGGAAAAACAGGATTTGTGAATTGAAGAGGCTTACGGCAGAGAAAGAAAATGAGATAGCGGCAGAGCTGACAAAGCAGAACATATTGGACTACAACGCAGTGACATCACTAAAGTCCGCTTACACGGCCGACGACGTCAAGAGGGCGAGAAACACATGCGCTGAAGCAGAAAAAAGGCTCGCCTCAGCCCTGCGAAGTCAGCAAGACGCCAACGCGGCCGTAAGCGAGCTGGAAAAGAGCAAACCAGAACTGGCTGAGAACGAGAACGCCACAAGCCTTAGCAACGAGGCCGAAAGGGTAAAGCGGCAGACGGAGGAGAGCAACCGCGAGATTGGCCGTCTGGAAGCGACCATCAAATCGGACGCAGAGAACAGGAAGACGCGCGACAGACTGACTGCGGAACTATCAATACTAAACGCGGCTCATGAGAAATGGGAGATACTTAATAGCGTAATTGGCGACCAGAAAGGGAAAAACTTCAAAAAGATTGCCTTGAGCTACATTTTCGAGGAGATTCTGCACTACGCCAATGAGCACTTGCGCCTGCTGACGGCCAACCGTTTCACACTTGAGGCTCAAGGGACACTTGGCATAGCCATACGCGACGCGTTCCATTGCGACGCCATTCAGACACCGACGAACCTGTCGGGCGGCGAGAGTTTCATGGTGTCGTTGGCTCTGGCGCTCGGGCTCGCGTCAATGTCGCGAGCAGGGAACTCCTCATGCGACATACTTTTCATTGACGAGGGATTCGGCACCCTTGATGACGAATGTCTGGAAAAAGTGATGACAATGCTGGAGCGGCTTCGCGAAAGCGGTGGCAAGAGGGTCGGCATCATCAGCCATGTGGACGTGCTGCGCGAGCGCATCCCCGCCCAGGTGAGGGTGGAGAAGGTCAATATGTCGCAAAGCCGTGTAACCGTTGTCGGTTAGACTCCGCGCGCCGCCTTGATTGTCTCGTAGGCATCCTGGATCTCCTTGAATTTATCGGCAGCTTTCTTCTGCGCCTCCTCGCCTTGCGTCGCATACCGGTCGGGGTGGTATTTCTTTACGAGATTACGGTATGCCGTCTTGACCTCCTCGTTTGTGGCATCCGCCCCCACCCCGAGGGCCTTGTAGGCCGCGGTCACGCTGTTCGCCTGCCGATATGCCCTTCCGCCAGTCCCGCCATTGTTGTAACCTCGCTCACCGCCATTGACGTGGAGGCGAGAAGTCACCCTTTGCACGTCAATGTTCGAGAGGCCCATATAATACGACAGGTTCACGACTGTCTGCACCTCGGACTCCGTGATGATTCCGTCGGCCTCGACTATGAGACACAGGATTTCAGCAATCCTAAGCCTGTCGGAGTAAGACACCATAGAGCCAATGCGCATGGCAGCGAGGCGGGTGTCAAAATCAGTCTTCAGTATGTCGCGCAACCGCAGCAACGCGGACTTCGCCTGCACTTCACCAAACTGCGTCACGAGCACTTGCTTGACGATGTCAAGCTCAGACCTCGTCACGCGGCCATCGGCCTTCATAGCCGCCGCCAAAACCTTGAGCAGAGCCTCCTCGAAGCTGACACTCTCCCCTTTGGTTTCTCGACCGCCATAGCCGCCCCTGGGCTCTGAGCTGGAGCCACTTCCACGGTCGGAGAATAAACTGAACAAGCCCTTGAGTACGTAAAACAGGAATATAAGCTTGATTATGAAGAACATCTGTTGCTGTTTATGTTGTCTTGTATAGAGCGCAAAGGCCAGCGTCCACGCTGATGTTACATACCAAAAGCTGCGCGCACCACCACGGAGCACTGCGCTGACGCCGCCAAAGGTAGAAGTTAATCGGGGATAATGCAATCTTTTAGAACTGAGTAACGCTCCTTGATATATCAAAATCCATTCCTATCAGTAAAGCGAGAAAGATGAAGCCCGTATGGCATACTGTTTGAGGTGAGAAATATGACCGTAAAAAAGAAACAACGCCACGTGGTGAGACGTAAAGCACTTGGTTTGCTCACATAAATGAAACACACGAGAAACAGAACAGGCATGGACAGATTGAAACGAATGACGGCACGCATCGGCGCTATAATAGCCGCCGCGTTTTGCACAGCCGCCTGCGGGGACGAGACTCCGTCAGGATCGAACAAATACGTGACGACGTTCACGACTGGAGTCATTTCGCGATATGAAAGCGTGTACATCATCTTGGCGGACAGCATTCCCCAGAAAGTCATGGGGACGGTGAAGCCAGACGAAGTAGTGTCGATATCACCATCCGTCGATGGACGGTTTTCATATGAGAACAACCGAACAATATCATTCACGCCAAATGACGAATTTGAGCGAGACAAGGCATACACCGTGAAGGCTCGGATAGACAAGCTATTCGGAGAGGCCAAAGGCGCAGACAAGAGGTTCGTATTCACCTTCTCCACGCAGCCGTTGGCATTCGCCGGCAGCCTGGCCGACCTTGAGCCGGAGGGGGAGGACACGTATGACATAAGCTTCAGCATAAGATCCCTTGACAGGGAGGACTCGCTCACCGTGAGCAAGAGCGTAAAGGCCTCGGAGGGCGCGACGAAATGGGAGGAAGATGGGGACGGCAGGAACCGCAAAATGAGCGTGAGAGTCCAATCTCAGAGCAGTAGCCATGAGTTGCTGATATACGACCACAAAGACAGCGTCATTGCCAAGGCCGTAGTTCCTGGAACCGATGACATAAGCATATATGAGGTGACGTACAAACAGGACGAGGGGCAGCGTTTCATAGAAATCTCTTTCACTAAAGATTTAGACCCATCGCAGCAAAAAGCAGGGTTGGCGTACATCGTGGACAATAGCAACGCCATGGTCGCGGCCTCGGGCAACAAGCTCCGCCTTTTCCCAGACGGAGGCTTGCGCGAGGCGACAGTGTTCATATCCGGCGCAATACGGTCGACCGACGGCCATACGCTGGGAGAGGACGCAATCCGCAAAGTCGAGATTCATAGCGGGAAGCCAGACGTGCAATTCACATCGAAAGGGACAATAATCCCGCAAATTGGCAAAGTCTCCATCCCGTTCAGGAGCATCGGCATGAGGGGGGTGAGAGTCCGCGTGTTCAGAGTTTACAAAAACAACATGTGCGACTGGCTACAGGCCAATGACATTGACAACTGCGACCACCTCGCCCGGTACGGCACGCCCGTGGCGGTGAAAACACTGATGCTGGACAAAGACGGCATAGACTTGATGAAGTGGCACACGTTCGGCATAAACCTATCCGACATAATGGAGGCCGAGCCTGGAACGATATACCGCGTAGAGCTGGAAATGGACAAAGACCTTTCGGCCTGGCCCAACGTGGAGAACGCAGGTTTCGACCTGAAGACAGCCGCAGCTAAGGACGAGCTTGTGCTAAACGGGCTGCGCAAGACATTCAACAACGGCGACATGTGGTATTTCCCAAACAGCGGCCGATGGGGTTGGTGCGCCGACGACGACCCAAGTAAAGCGGCTTATTATGACGAAAGGCCCATCATTGGGCGAAATATATTGGCCACAAACATAGGACTTACAGCTGTTTCGGGCGGCGAGGGAAGGCTTCGCTGCTTCGCCTTGAGCCTGCCAGACGCCGCCCCGTTGTCTGGCGTAACTATCAAAGTCTACAGTATCCAGAACCAGCTAATCTGCACCACCAAGACCAATTCGGCCGGAATGGCAGACATCGAGTATGACCCGATCAAGGGGATGCCACAGTACATTGTGGCGGAAGACGGGGACGACACGTCCTTCCTGCGGGTGGCACGAGGCGAAGACTTGTCGACCAGCACCTTCGACGTATCGGGCGAAGAGGTGCAAAGCGGCATAAAGTGCTTCCTTTACGGCGAGCGCGGCGTATGGAGGCCCGGCGATGACATCCACATCACGGCCATAGTGCAAGGCCAGGACGTCGCACTGCCAGCCAACCACCCCGTCACGCTGGAGTTGCGCACGCCACTCGGAACACTATACGAGAGCCAGACATCTACAGACGGGGCTATGGGCGTGTACACGTTCCGCATGCCGACCGAGGCCAATGCGGCAACAGGCGTATGGGAGGCCAAGGCAATAGCGGGTTCTGCCACATTCGCAAAGAAGATAAGAGTAGAGACCATAAAGCCAAACAGGCTGAAAATAGCCCTGGGTCTTCCAGCGACCATAGGCAGGGGCCTTGACCAGAAGGTAAGCCTTCACACCGAATGGCTGACAGGCGCAAAAGCGCATGACATGAAATATTCGGTGACGGCCTCGATGCGACCAGCTCACACAACTTTCGTCAAATACGCCGATTACGTATTTGACGACCCGACAAGGTCACAATTCGCGACGCAGGACGAGACCGTAGCTTTCGGGACCACCGACTCAAACGGCGACGCCACCCTATGCTTGTCGCCCGAAACGAGGGGTGCGGCCCCCGGAATGCTGCAAGCAAGCATAACAACGAAAATTGTGGAGCCATCAGGCGAATATAGCACAGACGTAAGCAGATGCCTGTTCTCGCCGTTTGACAAGTACGTCGGCCTCAAAACGCCTCAAAAGGGCAAACAGCAGTTGGACTGTGGCAAAGACTACGAGTTCTCGGTCTTATCTGTGTCGGAGAATGGCATTCCGCAGGGTGACGACGAGCTGAAAGTGAACATATATAAGGTAGAGTACTGGTGGTGGTGGAGTTCATCCAATGAGGAGATGGCAAACTACACGGCCCAGCAATGGCGCAACCCGGTCAAATCGTTCACAGTCAAGACAAAGTCCGATGGCAAGGCCAGCTTTAAGTTTAAGGCTACCAAAGCGGACTGGGGCGTATACCTTATAAGCGTAAGCAACCCTAAGAGCGGACACTCCACGGGCGCCCTCGCATACTTCGACTGGCCAGAGATGACCGGGCGAGACCTTAATGGCGAGGCCTCTGCCGTGGCTCTCGACGTGTCGGCGGATAAAGCCGGATACAAGGTTGGCGAAAGCATGAAATTGACTTTCCCATCGGCTGAAAATGCGAAGGCCATAGTAAACATATGCCGTGGCTCACGCATATTAACCTCACAGATTGTGGCGTGCGACGCGGGCAAGACATCGGTGGACATAGCCGTCACTAAAGAAATGCAGCCAAACGCGTATGCCATAGTAAGTTTGATCCAACCATATGGTAACACGAAGAATGACAGCCCAATACGCCTTTACGGAGTTGCGCAGGCGTCCGTGACGTCGGCAGAGAGTCACCTCACCCCAGAGATAAGGGTGAAAGGCGAGGTAAGACCGTTGCAGCCTATGACAGTGACCGTGAGCGAAGGTAGCGGCCGGCCAATGGCATACACGCTCGCCATAGTAGACGAGGGGCTTCTGGACTTGACAAACTTCAAGACTCCCGATCCTTGGATAGCCTTTAACGGCCGCGAGGCTCTCGGCCTGCACCTTTGGGACATATATGGCAACGTGGCAGGCGCGTATGGCGGACGTATAGAGAGCCTCTTCAGCATTGGTGGTGACGAGTTCCTCCTGAACGGGCCCAAAGCGACAGTCAACCGCTTCACACCAATGGTTTACTTCGCCGGCCCGTTCACCTTGGCCAAGGGCGAGAAAAAGAGTCACACTATTGACGTACCCAACTACACTGGCCGCGTCCGAATTATGGTTGTGGCGTCGGACGGGCAAGCCTCGGGTTGCTCAGACAAGAGCGTAAAGGTCACAAAGCCACTAATGCTCCTCGGCACATTGCCGCGCCAGATAGGCGCAGGAGACAAGGCGACGATATCGGCAACCGTCTTCGCAAACAAAGGCATTGGCAACG